>NZ_CABTZZ010000040.1 GCF_902489465.1 uncultured Varibaculum sp.
ACGGCGCGGGCGACGGCCGCGCCGAGGGCTTCGGGCTCGCGGGGAAGATTAAAGCCCCCAACGGCCCCCCCCCCCGCTGCAGCTAGCAGACTTTTAGGTGCGTACTGGCTCTATAACAGAGAGCGGTATAGTTCCACAGTTTTATCGGCAACAGTCTGCCAAGAGAATTTTTGTTCCACCCGTTTACGTCCAGCTTTACCCATTTTTTTGGCCAGATCGGGATTCTCCACCAGCTTAGTGATGCGTTCGGCCATATCTCGGTGGAATTTCTTGGGATTCGTGGGGGTACCGCTGCCGTCAGTTAACTGTTCGATCGGCACTAGATAACCGGTCTCGCCCTCGGCAATGCAATCGGGAATTCCACCGGTAGCAGTCCCTACCACCGGCAGCTCCATTGCGGCTGCCTCCAAATTGACAATCCCCATCGGTTCATAAATCGAGGGGGTAACAAATACTTGCGCTGCCGACAAGATGTTGACCAGCTGGTCGTGCGGGAGCATCTGTTCAATCCAGATGATTCCGCTGCGCTCCGCTGATAATTCGTCAACCAATTCGCGTACTTCTTTTTCAATCTCCGGGGTGTCGGGTGCCCCGGCACACAGTACTACCTGAGAATCTACCGGAATTTGTTTGATCGCTTGCAAGAAGTGGGGCAGACCCTTTTGGCGGGTTATCCGCCCTACGAAAACCACTGTCGGCACCTCCGGGTCGATGCCGTATTTAGATAGGGTTTCGGCAACCGCTTCCTGGTCGGTAGGTAGCGCCCAATCGCTTAGATCCAAACCATTATGGATAACGTGAACCTTATCCGGGTCTATCTGTGGGTAGGCCCGTAAAATATCTTCCTTCATCCCGTGGGAGACCCCCACCACCGCATCGGCTGCCAGATAGGCAGTTTCTTCGGCCCAGGATGACAGGTTATAGCCGCCACCTAATTGTTCCCGTTTCCAAGGACGGAGCGGCTCTAAAGAATGAGCCGTCACCACATGCGGAATCTCGTACAGTTTCTTTGCCCAGTGACCAGCCATATTGGCATACCAAGTGTGGGAGTGCACCAAGTCGGCTTGGTCGCAATGCTGCGCCATCTGTAAATCGATCCCCAGGGTACGCAGCGCGGCGTTTGCTCCGTCTTGTTTGGCGCAATAGTCATATCCCGTAACTTTGATTCTCCCGCCACTATCGGGACGAGAGCCATCGAAGCAATGTACCCCCACCTCAATTCTTTCCGCTAATACTTTCGCCAACTCAGTTACATGGACGCCAGCGCCACCATAGACATGAGGGGGATATTCTCGGCTCAACAAATCGACACGCATTTTAGGGATCCTTTCCTAAGTGACCTTTAATTTTGCCGCTATCTACTAGATTAGTGGAATCGTGAAGGCACGGGGCAAAAACGGGAAATCCTCCGCTCCTGCCCCGCACCAAAAACACTTATCCCAAGGAAAGACTCTGCGCTGGATTCTAGGACAAGGCAAAAAGCGGAAGACTAATATTTAATAAATTCTACGTAAGCGGACTATTACCTTTTAATTAATCAAGCTCAAATCCCCGCGCCAGCCCTAGAGCTTGGCATAAGCTGACGTCATGGGAAAAAATAATGTGTTAGCAATGATTCTGGCTGGCGGCGAAGGCAAGCGCCTGATGCCCCTTACTTTAGATAGAGCAAAACCGGCGGTTCCCTTTGGTGGAACCTACCGCTTGATCGATTTCGCGCTTTCCAATGTGGTGAACTCCGGTTATCTCCGCTCGGTGGTACTCACCCAATACAAATCGCACTCGCTAGACCGCCACTTAGCCACCACCTGGCGGATGTCAGATTTGCTGAGCAACTATGTAGCCCCCGTTCCCGCCCAGCAGCGGCGCGGAAAGCACTGGTATTTGGGCAGCGCAGATGCGGTCTACCAGTCGCTAAACATTGTGCGTGATGAGGACCCTGACTACGTCCTGATTATTGGCGCGGACAATATCTATCGGATGGACTTTTCACAAATGGTCGATGACCACATTAAATCCGGCCTGCCTTGTACGGTTGCCGGGATTCGGCAACCGATTGAGCTTTCCAGTGCTTTTGGGGTCATTGACCAAACGAACGGAACGATTAATCGCTTCATCGAAAAACCCGATACCTGCGAGGGTCTACCTGATGATCCCACTAAGTTCTTGGCTTCAATGGGTAACTATGTGTTTACCACTAAAGATCTAGTGGCAGCCCTACAAGCAGACGCTGAGAATGAAGATTCTAACCACGATATGGGCGGGGATCTGGTGCCCTATTTCGTAGAGCATGGCGGGGTGAACTGCTATGACTTCATTGAAAACGAGGTTCCGGGCGCTACCGATCGTGACCGTGACTATTGGCGCGATGTCGGCACTATCGATGCCTTCTACGAAGCGCACCTGGATCTGCTGTCGGTGTCTCCGGTATTTAACCTGTATAACTTTGACTGGCCAACCTATACGAAGCTAGACGCTTGGCTGCCCCCTGCCAAGAGCACCTTTAGCGATGAGAACCGCCGCGGCATGGCTCTGGATTCGATTGTTTCTCCGGGGGTAATCATTTCCGGGTCACGCGTGGAACGTTCCATGCTCTCTCCCCGAGTGCATTTGCATTCTTTCTCTTCGGTGGACGGCTCAGTGTTAATGAATGGTGTAGATGTGGAACGCTCCGCCGTGATCCACAATGCCATCTTGGATAAGAATGTGCGGGTCGCGGAAGGGGTACAGATCGGCATTGATCATGATAAAGACCGCGAACGCGGCTTTACAATTTCCGAGGGCGGGATCACCGTAGTCCCCAAGGGAACTATCGTCGATCATTAAGCTAAATCTCTCTAAGTTACCGGGGAGCACTTCTTTTGAAGTGCCCCCCGCGCTGTCTCTAACAGCGCGTTAGGCAATAAAGCAAAGCTAGTTCACAATGAAAATGTCAGGGTATCCCTCATGTCTAGGCGCGCAGCGGAGCGTGAAAAACCCCAGTTAGCTCCCCGCTACCAGAGCCAAGATGATTAAACGAGCGAACGTGAAAAGCAATAGCGGTAGCGGTGGATACTCCACAGGGAATGCCGGCGTTTTCCGGAGCTAACAGCTGGGCAGTCATCGAGATAATCGGCTCATGTCCCACTACCAAAATAGCTTTACCACCTGCCGGTTTATACTCTTCCACTAGACGCAATAGCCGCTCTGGGGAGCAATGGTATAGCTCATCCTCTGCCAGTAGTTGCACGCCGGGGTAGGATTGCCCCAGCTGCCCCGCAGTTTGTCTGGCGCGAGCCGCCGTAGAATGCAATATCAGCTCGACCTCGACCCCCTCTTTAACCAATAACGCTCCCAGCTCTCGCGACTGCCGCACCCCACCCGGGGTCAAGGGACGAGAGTGGTCGCCCTGGCCGTAACCAGCCTGGGCGTGGCGTACCAGGGTTAAATCGTAACTCATAGCCCTATCCTAGCTATGTCTCTAGAATGAAAACTAAGGACAAGGAGAAACATGGCTTTAGCTAAAGGACCAGAAGATAACATCTGTTCAGCCCGCCGGTGCGAAAACCCGGCGACCAAAGCGGTATTGTGGCGTAACCCCAAGATTCCCCGCCCCGTACATAAAACCTGGCTGACTTGCGATGAACACGCCGAGTTTTTGCAGCAATACCTGGCTTATCGCTCTTTTCCCACTAAAGTGATTCCTTTTAGCGAGATTGATACGGCAACTTTGGATTAATCCCCGGATTACCCGCTACCGCCAGCAAAGCACTGACCAAGGCCGGCACCTAGCTACGTCAACTCGACTAAATCCAGGTAGTCATCACTCCATAAATCCTCGTCCCCATCTGGCAGGAGCAACACCCGCTGCGGATTGAGCGCCTGTACCGCCCCCGGATCGTGGGTCACCAGTACTACTGCTCCCTCGTATTGGTCGAGGGCGTGCAAGATTTCTTCCCGAGACGCTGGATCCAGGTTATTGGTAGGTTCATCTAGTAGCAGCACATTGGCGCCACTTACCACCAAGGTGGCTAAAGCTAGCCGGGTTTTTTCTCCCCCCGAAAGCACACTGGCCGGCTTAAAAGCGTCCTCCCCGGAAAATAAAAACTGCCCTAAAATGTTGCGCACATGGGTTTCATCTAGATCGGGAGCCGCCGCGGTCATATTTTCGTAAACCGTGCGAGCCGGATCCAAGGTTTCGTGTTCTTGGGCATAGTATCCCAGTTTGAGGCCGTGACCGGGAACAACTTCCCCCGCGTCCGCGTCCTCGATCCCGTTTAGTAAGCGCAGCAGCGTGGTTTTCCCGGCTCCGTTTTCCCCGAGTACCACCACTTTGCTGCCGCGGTCGATTGATAAATCTAGGCCGCTAAATACCTCTAAGCTGCCATATGATTTCGCGAGGCCGCGCGCATTTAGCGGCACTTTACCGCAAGCTAGCGGAGTAGGAAAACGCAGGCGGGCAACTTTTTCGGCTTTGGTTTCAGTTCCGGCCTCTTTAATTAGTTCTTCGGCTCTCCGCAGCATTTGTTGCGCCGCGACTGCTTTAGTGGCTTTGGCTCGCATTTTTTCGCCTTGCTCGCGCAATGCCTGCGCTTTCGCTAAAGCGTTTTGGCGCTCCCGGCGCCGCCGCGCCTCATCTTGGGCGCGTTGCTTCAAGTAGGCATCCCAGCCGAGTTTATATTGGTCGATAACCGCGCGCGAGGCATCCAGGTACCAAACCTGGTTTACCGTGTCTTGTAGTAGCGCTGTAGAGTGGGTAACCATCACGAAGCCGCCAGCATAGGTACGCAGAAAATCGCGGAGCCAAATAATGGAGTCATGGTCTAAGTGGTTGGTGGGCTCATCTAAAAGCAGTACATCCGGCTGGGAAAACAGTACTCGCGCCAGTTCTACCCGACGGCGCTGTCCTCCGGAAAGGGTCGCCAGCGGCTGAGTGAGCGCGGCTTGGTCTAACCCTAAGTTATGGGCTATCTGCATAGCTTCCGAGCGGGCAGCATAACCCCCTAACCGGGTAAACTCTTCATCCAGGCGCGCGTATCTTTCTATCGTCTTCGCCTGGGTTTCCCCGCTGGTGGTGGACATTTTTTCTTGGGCATTCTCGATTGCTCGCAAAGTGCGATCCAAATCCCGCACCGCCATTATCCGAGAAATTCCGTCCTTTTGTTTCACCCCCACTGCTGGGTCTTGTGACAGATACCCTACCGACCCGGAGGAAGTTACTTTGCCTTGAAAATCGATATTGTCGATTAGTTCTTGGGCTTCGTCCTCGCTAAGGGAACCGCTGGAGCGATGTTTACCTAGAGCCACCAGCGCCGCTATCAAGCGCATAGTAGTGGTTTTACCAGCGCCATTGCGCCCGACTAGGCCGATTCGCATTCCTTTATCAATCCGCAAATTGGTGCGGGAGACCAAGAGCCGCTGCCCGATCCGCACTTCCATATCTTGCGCATTTATCACGGTGTGGATTCTACCCAGGAGCTGCCAGTAGTTAAAACCGATACGGCTATTGCCCGCCATAAAAACGCGATGGAAATAGCTATCCCTGCTGGGGCGGGCGATTACAATAGTGCTGTAGCAAAGGTGCCATAACAAAGGGAAAAGTCATGCCCGTAAATCTTAGCCGCAAAGACATTCAAGCTATTGATGCCGCCAAAGCCTACTATGGGGGCCTTCCCCAAAATGAAGTGGCAGCGCGGCTGGGAATTTCGCGCCCTACCGTTTCTAAACTGTTGCGCTATGCACGCGCCAAAGGATACGTGAAAATCACGGTTAATGATCCTCGGCTAGCGGATTCTTCGGCCGCAAATGCACTAAAATCCCGGTTCGGCTTAGAGGAGGCGGTGGTGGTTTACCCCAGCGCTCCCGCAGATAGTGAAGTCCGCAAAGCGCTAGGAGAAGCCGGAGCCCGAATGGTGGAAAAGGTGATTAAAGATGGGGACATGGTGGGGGTTTCCTGGTCTCGCACCGTTGAAGAAATCTCTAAAAACCTCACCACCCAACCGCGTAAGAATGTAGAGATCGTGCAACTGCGCGGAGGGGTAGGCGGGTTCGCGCGCGGACAAAGCGAAATCGAGGCAGTTAATCGTTTCGCCGAGGCTTTTAAGGCCAAGGCACACCTTTTAGGAGCACCCACCGTATTTCAAAGCGCCGAAGCTAAAGAGGCAATGATGAAAGAAAAGCAGGTGGCGGCAGCTTTGAAACGAGGACGAGACTCGCAGGTAGCCGTTTTTACCGTGGGAGATGCGGCCAAAAGTTCCTATCTTTTGACCCTGCCTACCCTCTCACGCGATGTGAAACTATTTTTAGAGCAGAAAGCAGTCGGCGATATTTGTTCTCGTTTCATCGACACCCATGGCCGGGTGTGTCTGCCGGAACTAAATGACCGCACGATGGCGGTCACTCTCGCGCAACTGCGCAGAATTCCCGAAAAAATAATGGTTGCTGGCGGAGGCGCAAAAGTAGCGATCATCAGAGTCGCCCTGGAACACGGCTACGCTAATCGGCTAGTAATCGATGCGGCCACCGCCGCCCAAGTGCTAGATATGCGAGCAAACTAGCCGCTCATCAAAGAGTTAACCGTCGCGCTCCTTTTATTTCCGCGACGGGTACTACATAAAACTAACCCTGGATTTGCAGCGCTTTCACGCCTGGCATAGCTCCGGTGGCTCGGCATTGATTACTTGAGGCTTCGCGATGGTAAATAGGCGGATAACAGGACTTTAGAGATAAGCATTTGCGGTATGTCCCCGCTAGGATGGGGGTATGAGCGATATTAGTGAATTGCGTAAACCTAAAGCCTGGATGACCGATATGGATGGGGTGCTGGTGCACGAATCCTTGGCACTACCAGGAGCACACGAGTTTATTGAAACTCTAAAAGGAAACAGTATTCCGTTCTTGGTACTGACCAACAACTCTATCTATACCAACCGCGACCTATCGGCACGGTTGGCATCCTCGGGATTAGAGGTTCCCGAAGACCGCATCTGGACTTCGGCTAATGCTACTGCCGATTTCTTAAATAGCCAGTCCCCCAACTCTACGGCTTTCGTCATTGGAGAGGCCGGTTTAACCACTGCGATCCACGAAACCGGTTATATCATGACTGAAACCGATCCGGAATACGTTGTCCTAGGTGAAACCCGCTTCTACGATTTCGTGAATATTACCAAAGCGATTCGACTAATCGAAAAGGGCGCGAAGTTCATTTGCACCAACCCGGACACTACCGGCCCTTCCGAGGACGGAACTCTGCCCGCGGTGGGTTCAGTGGCGGCAATGATCACCAGGGCTACCGGACGCCAGCCCTATTTTGTGGGTAAGCCAAATCCGGTGATGTTCCGGGCGGGACTAAACAAGCTGGGCGCCCACTCTGAGGACGCGGCCATGGTTGGTGACCGCATGGACACTGATATTCATGCCGGGGTCGAGAGCGGTATGGATTCCTACCTAGTGTTATCAGGTTCAACTTCCCGGGAGGATATCCAGAAGTTCCCCTATCGTCCCAAGGCGGTGTTCAACGGGATTGGGGATCTACTACCTCTACTTGGATAGTCTGCTTAGTTCACCTATCTGACGGTTAAATCATTAGGGGTGGCTCCCGGCCATTGGCCGGGAGCCCCCCTTTTCAGTACCTGACTATGCTAGTCGGTTAGCGTCCCCAAAGTAGCTACCATCACGGCTTTAATGGTATGCATTCGGTTTTCGGCCTGGTCAAATACTACTGAGCGTTCCCCACAGAAAACTTCATCGGTAACTTCTAAGGCATCTAGACCAGTTTTTTGGTAAATATCCTCCCCCACGGTGGTGGCGCGGTCATGAAAAGCAGGCAGGCAGTGCAAAAACTTTGCCTGCTCTCCAGCTTCCGCCATTAGCTGGGCATTCACCTGGTAGGGCAAGAGCAGCTTAATCCGCTCATCCCAGACTTCTTTCGGCTCCCCCATCGAAACCCAAACATCGGTATACAAGAAATCTGCGCCCTTAACCCCAGCAGCCGGGTCATCGGTGTGGGTGACTTTCGCGCCGGTCTGCGCCGCAATTTCATGGGCTTTATCAATCCAGCACTGTTCATTCCACAGCTGCTTTGGGCCGATAATTCGCACATCCATACCCATCATTGCCCCGGAAATCAGCAGCGAATTCGACATATTATTGCGGGCATCACCCAGATACGCAAAGGAAATATCGTGCAAGTCGCGTCCGGAATGCTCCATCATAGTTAGCTGGTCACAAAGCATTTGCGTGGGATGCCACTCATCGGTCAGGCCGTTCCAAACCGGCACCCCCGATAGGCGCGCCAAAGTTTCTACGTCCTCTTGACGACGTCCTCGAAACTCAATGCCGTCATAGAAGCGCCCCAGCACTTGCGCAGTGTCCGCCATAGATTCCTTATGCCCAATCTGGGAGGCCATCGGGTCAAGAAAGGTTACGTGTGCACCCTGGTCGTAGGCAGCTACTTCAAAAGAGCAGCGCGTGCGGGTAGAAGTTTTTTCAAAAATGAGGGCGATATTTTTACCTTTCAAATAAGGCTGTTCGCTTCCCGCGCGTTTGGCTGTTTTTAGCTGCGCCGCCAAATCCAGCAGATACCGCCACTCTTCGGAGGTAAAATCGAGTTCCTTTAGAAAATGGCGACCAGATAGTAATGCCACAGTTTAACCTTTCTATTTATTTCTTACTATTGAGCTAAATCTGTTTACCCGATTCAGACCCTTTATTTATTCAACAGCAGCTCGCGATAACGGACAGGTCATGCAGCGCGGCCCGCCGCGCCCGCGCCCAAGCTCTGCACTGGGAACTTCTAAAACCTTTACCCCCTGGGAGCGCAAGTAATCGATGGTTTGCCAGTTGCGGTCATAGGAAGTCACCACGTTTTCACGAAGTGCCAGCAGGTTACAAGCATCATTCCATTGCCCCCGTTCAGCTCCACTATCGGATTGTGGGGTTTGCAGAATATTAACCGCGCTTACTCCCGCCGCCTGGGCAAGAATCTCATGCATTTCGGCTTCCGGGTGCATCTGCCAAGAGATTTGACCGTCTGCGCCTCGGCGAGCAGTAACACTCGCCAACATCCCCAGCTTCTTGTATTTATAGAAAGTATCGCGATTAATCATCGTCAGCACCGTATCTAAATGCATTTGGGCTCGCTCCATCGGCATTAGTAGTCCCGTGACCATTTCTATTGACGAGGACGAATCCCGGAGCAGACGGGAAGCAAGGCGCTCGAAACCTGCCGGGCTGGTGCGTTCCGAAATCCCCACCAATACCGAGTTTTCCGAGAGTATTTCTACATCCCCGCCCTCGGTGGAGGCGGGAGTGTCGGCTACCCCCGCGCCAAACTGGGTAAGATTATCGCTAAAATCTGGGTGGAAGCGGTAGATAGCCTGCAAGTTCAGAGTTTCGCGGCGCCGGGCAGTCTTTTTCATGGCCGAGAGCATAACTCCCCTGCCAATCCAGGCGGAAGTATCCCGGGTAAACAGGTGGTTAGGGAGCGGCGCTAAGATAAAATCTTCCGTTTCTACTCGCGCCAAAACAGTGGAGGCTACCGCTCCTAGTTGAGACTCGATTTCTGCGCGGGTAAGCCCGCTAATCATAATTTGCGCCAGCTTCCGGCTCTCCTGCTCCGCCAGGTACTCTCTAAGCGGAGCGCTAAGCGCCACCCCAAAATGACGGTCATCAACAGTCTGTTCTAACAGCCATTTGCGTGCCGACGCTAACTCTAAAGTCTCGGCTAAAAGATCACGTAGATACACAACTTGGGCGCCTTGGGAAGAAAGCGTAGCGCTAAAGGTATCGTGATCTTCCCGAGCCTTCTCTAGCCACAAAATATCGTCAAAGAGTAGTTCCTCGCGATTTGAAGGAGTCAGGCGATCAATTTCGCTCCCAGGCCGGTGTACCAGTACTTTTTCTAGTTTCCCGACCTCGGACCAGACTCCACGCATCATGGATTTCCCCTTGCTAGATTATCTGCAAGCCTATGTTATCCCATTAGACGTTAAAGCCGAGAGCGCGTAACTGTTCGCGTCCTTCTTCCGTAATCCGATCCGGCCCCCACGGCGGCATCCACACCCAATTGATTTGTACTCTGCTGGCCATTGAGCCAAGCACCCATTGGGTTTGTTCTTCCAACATATCGGTAAGCGGACAGGCAGCAGAAGTGAGTGTCATCTCGACGATTACTGCCCCATCGGCTTGAATATCTACCCCGTAAATCAATCCCAAATCTACGATATTAATCCCAAGTTCGGGGTCGATTACATCTTTTAAGGCCTCCAGTACGTCCTCTTGCGTAGGCAGAGCCCCTGCAGGAGGAAGCGCGGCAGATTCTCCGGCAGATGCCGGATTTTCACTTGAATTAGGAGGAGCGGATTCTGCAGACTGGTTCGCGGGGTTATCCGCTTTCGAATTACCCCTCTCCAACTCCTGATTCTCGGCGTGATGATGTGCTTTAGAGGGCTGAAAAGGACCGGCATTTTCATTACCAGCAGCCACTTCCTGAAAGCGTTGAGGGACTTCAGAGGTATTTTCCCAAGGACGTTCTTCACTCATTTTCTTGCCTCGCTTGCGTTTTGGCGATTGATTCTCTAAGTGCCATCCACCCTAAAAGGGCGCATTTTACCCGGTTTGGAAACTTGGAGGTTCCCTGTAGGCTGGCCGCATCTTCTAAGGTATCTAGTACTTCGTCGGGAACTTCGCGGCCGCGAGAATGCATCATGTGGTCAAAATCTTTCCACAGTTGTTCAATTTCCGTCAACGATTTTCCCGCTACCAGGTCATTCATCATTGATAGCGATGCTTGCGAGATGGAACATCCCTGCCCCTGCCATGCAAGCTGTGAAAGCTTATCCCCCTCCAAAGTAACCTCTAAAGTAACCTCATCCCCACAAGTTGGATTAACTTGATGGGAGGAGGTGTCCGAAGGTTCTACCTGGCCACTGCCGTGTTTTTCCGCGGCGTGATCCATAATCACCTGTTGATAAAGCTGGTCAAGAGCTGAAACCATTAATTCCCCCTCAAAAAGAAACTACGCACAACCTCTAGACCGGCGATTAGCCGGTCAATATCTTCGCGGGAAGAAGTCAGTGATAGCGATGCCCTACAAGAGGATCGCAACCCGTAGTGGGCGTGCAGCGGGAGGGCGCAGTGATGACCCACCCTAATCGCCACGTCCTCGGCATCTAATACCTGCCCCACGTCATGGGGATGGATGCCCGCGAAATCAAAGGCCGCGAGTCCTACCCGTTCGTGGTAATCAGCAGGCCCGAGTAGTCTTAGGTCTTTTACGGTCGCGAGCCCTGCTAGCAGATACTTAGTCAAAGCCAATTCGTGGCTACGAATCCGCTCCATCCCCACTTCCTGCAGGTAATCGAGTGCCACCGCCCAAGCGTGAATCTGGGCTACCGCTTGCGATCCGGCCTCGAAACGCTCCGGGAGAGGTTGGAAACTGGTTTTGTCCATGGTGACATCGGTAATCATGGAGCCACCTGCCAAAAAAGGCGGCAATTGCTCTAGCAATTCTCGGCGGCCATATAGCGCTCCAATACCGGTGGGGCCTGCCATTTTATGCCCGGAAAAACAAGCGAAATCTGTGCCCAGAGCTTTAACATCTAAAGGCATATGCGCGCTGGATTGGCAGGTGTCTAACACTACCCAAGCTCCCACCGCGTGAGCCGCCTGGATAATAGGCGCTATATCAGTAATCGCCCCCGACACATTAGAGGCATGAGTTACCGCCACTACCTTGGTGTTCGCGGTGATCGCATCCAGGGTTTCCAGATCAATGCGCCCTTCGCGGTCTAAATCCAGATAAGCGAACTCGCAGCCGGTGCGCTGGCTAAGTAACTGCCACGGCACCAGGTTAGCGTGATGCTCTGCCCGAGTAGTAACCACCCGATCACCTTTACCGATCAGGGGAGCCCCGCCATCAATCCCGGGGTTAGACAGGCCATAGGCCACCAAATTTAGCGCCTCAGTCGCATTCTTGGTCCACACGATTTCTTCCGGGCAGGCTCCAACAAAGCCAGCCAGTTTCGCCCGTGCGTCCTCGAAATATTGGCTAGATTCATCGGCTAGCAGGTGAGTACCCCGATGCACCGCTCCATTAGAGTTTTCGTAAAAACTACTTTCGGCTTGCATCACCGAACGCGGTTTTTGAGAGGTCGCGGCCGCATCTAAATAGACAATCGGTTTTCCTCCCCGTCCGGTGCGAGAAAGAATCGGAAAATCGGCGCGCAAACGCGCCAGTTCCGTATCGGAAAATGGAGAATCCATTAGCTATGTCCTCTCAAAAACCAGCAACTTGCCTCAGCAGTAAGGCGGCTTACAGGTAGGAGTCGTACCCGCTGGTTTCCAGTTTGTCTGCCAGTTCGCTACCTCCGGAATCCACGATTCGCCCGTTGGCGAATACGTGCACGAAGTCTGGCTTAATGTAGTTTAAAATCCGCGAATAGTGAGTGATTACCAGCAGCCCACAGCCGAGTTTTTCGTGGGCGTGATTAACCCCCGCAGACACAGTGCGCAAAGCGTCAATATCCAGGCCAGAGTCAGTTTCATCCAGAATGGCGAACTTCGGATGCAGAATCTGCATTTGCAGGATCTCTAGCCGCTTCTTTTCTCCTCCGGAAAAACCAGCGTTGAGGTCGCGGTTAGCAAACTGCGGGTCTACCCGCAGGTCTTCCATGGCCTCTTTAAGTTCTTTTACCCAGGTACGCACGGGCGGAGCCTGTCCATCGACTGCAGTACGGGCGGTACGCAAAAAGTTAGATACCGTGACTCCGGGAACCTCCACCGGGTATTGCATTGCCAGGAATAAGCCGGCGCGCGCCCGATCATCTGGGGATGATTCCAGGATATTTACCCCGTCTAGGAGCACTTCCCCGCCCTCGATATGGTAACCGGGGTGACCAGCAATCGAATAGGCAAGGGTAGATTTACCCGAACCATTCGGCCCCATAATCGCGTGTTTCTCCCCCGAATTCACCGTTAGAGAGGCGCCCTTAAGAATATGTTTTATCCCTTCGGGAGTTTCTACCGAAACTTTCAGGTCTTTAACTTCTAGTTTCCCCATTTATTCATTTCCTTTACTGCGGCTGCAGGCGTCAACGTAAACCGCCTGTCCTTTGATTTCAAGCTGATAACAGTTAACTGGCTCGGTAGCGGGCAAAGTGGGCTGCCCAGTATTGAGATCGAATTGGGCGCCGTGCCCCCAACATTCGATCGCGCAGCCTTCTACGTCGCCCTCGTCTAATGCCACGTCTCCGTGAGTACACAGGGCGTCTATTGCGTGCCAGCCGCCTTCTTCATCACGCACCACGGCGATTGGAATCTTTTTCCCTCGCGCGCCTATTACTTCAGCGCGTAGTGCCTGCGCGGGCCCCAGGGCGCTAAGATCGCAAACTTTTTCGAAGCTCATAGCGGATCCGGCCCTTTCTCCAAGCGGGCATCAATCGCGTGGAGCAGACGCTCTTCAATCTCCTCAATCCCGATTTGGCGAATAACTTCCGCGAAGAACCCATGAACTACCATTTTGCGGGCAATATCTTCTGGAATACCCCTAGAGAGCAGGTAGAACAGTTGTTCCTCGTCAAAGCGTCCGGTAGCCGAAGCATGTCCGGCTCCCGCAATCTCGCCGTTTTCAATCTCTAGGTTAGGTACCGAATCAGCTTTGGCACCCTCATTTAATACCAGATTGCGGTTTTGTTCATAGGAATCGGTGTTGAAAGCTTGCTTACCAATCAACACATCCCCAATCCAGACTGCGTGCGCCAGCTGACCTTGCAGTGCCCCTTTATAGTGCACATCGGAGCGGCAGTTTTCAGCGCTGTGGTTGACGAACAGACGGTGTTCTTGATGCTGATCAGTGTCGGTGAAGTAAACACCGAACAGTTCAACTTCCGCGCCTGGTTTATCCAGTTCAATGTCGGGACAAATCCGCACCAGGTCGCCACCCAAAGTAATCGCAATATGCTTTAGCTTGGCATCTTTTTCCACGTTCATGCGGTGGTTACTGGCGTGAACTGCCGTTCTATCCCACTCTTGGATAGAAACAAATTCTAGTTGCGCCCCAGATTCCACATCGATTTCTACCCCCTGGTTCAACTGGGCATCCCCGGTGTGCTCCAGGATCACCAGAGCTTTCGCATCCGGTTTCACATCGATGCAGATATGCTGAGCTGCCGGCTGCCGATTTTCCCCGATCACCTTAATACGTACCGGTTCGCTAAGCGACTCCGCGATTACTACGTTCACCAGTTCGCGGTGACTGTTCCACTCTACAATCGCGGCGCGATCCCCGGGAGCACCTACTTTTCCGTGAATATCACTGTCGGCAGCTATTTCCACATAGGAGGACGTGCCCAGCTTAACCCGCTTAGTTTCGTTCACTGTCTGCCCAGCAACTTCAACTCGGGGAGCCTCCCCCTCTAAAGTATCCCCGAGCAGCATTTTTATCCGCTCTATCGGAGTGAACCGCCAATCTTCCTCGCGTCCGCCAGGCATAGGGATATCGGCGAGGTTAAACGAGGTGGGACGATCCGCCCGGGAAGGAGCCGCAACTACTTTATGGCCTGTCTGCTTTACCATCTCGGCCATTACCCCACCGATCCTTCCATTTGCAGTTCAATCAGGCGATTAAGCTCCAGGGCGTACTCCATTGGGAGTTCCCGCGCGATCGGCTCAATAAAGCCGCGCACAATCATCGCCATCGCTTCCGTTTCACTAAGCCCCCGACTCATTAAATAAAAGAGCTGGTCAGCACTAACTTTAGAAACCGTAGCCTCATGCCCCATCTCGACGTCATCGGTTTGAATATCCACATAAGGATAGGTATCGGTACGGGAAATCTGGTCTACCAGCAGCGCATCACACACTACCGACGCTTTAGAATGTTTAGCCTCAGGTGCGATCTGTACCAGACCGCGGTAGGAGGAACGCCCTCCGTTACGGGAAATAGATTTCGAGACAATTGAAGAGGACGTATTGGGCGCTAGATGCAACATTTTTGCACCGGTATCTTGATTTTGCCCTTCTCCCGAGAATGCTACGGACAGTGCCTCTCCCCGGGCATTCTTACCAGTCAAATAAACCGAGGGGTACTTCATATTAGTTTTTGACCCCATATTGCCATCAACCCATTCCATAGTGGCGCCCTCTTCACAGATCGCGCGCTGGGTTACCAGGTTGTAGACATTAGTCGACCAGTTCTGAATGGTGGTGTAGCGCACCCGGGCATCCTTGAGGCAGAAAATCTCTACAATCGCGGAGTGTAGAGAATCAGATTTGTAGATCGGGGCGGTGCACCCTTCCACGTAGTGAACGTAAGAGCCCTCGTCAGCAATGATCAGAGTGCGCTCAAATTGCCCCATATTCTCGGTGTTGATCCGGAAATAAGCTTGTAGGGGAATCTCTACATGTACCCCTTTGGGTACGTAGATGAAAGATCCCCCCGACCATACGGCAGTGTTCAGGGCAGCGAACTTATTATCCCCGGCAGGCACTGCCTTACCGAAGAAGCGTTTGAAGAGGTCTTCGTGTTCCCGCAAAGCCGTGTCGGTATCTAAAAACACTACCCCTTGTTTTTCCAGGTCACCGCGGATCTGATTGTAGACCACTTCCGATTCATACTGGGCGGCTACCCCAGAGACCAAGCTCTCACGCTCCGCTTCCGGAATCCCCAGCCGATCATAGGTTTTCTTAATGTCCTCGGGCAGGTCTTCCCAGGAATTGGCTACCTTGTCGGTAGAGCGCACAAAATACTTAATCTGATCCATATCCAGATCCGATAGATCCGGCCCCCAGTTCGGCATGGGTTTGCGCTCAAAAACTTTCAGAGCCTTCAGGCGACGCTTGAGCATCCATTCGGGCTCGTTCTTCTCGGCAGAGATAAAGCGCACCACGTCCTCATCGAGGCCACGCCGAGCGCTTTGCCCTGCTGCATCGGAGTCGTGCCATCCGTACTCATATTGAGTGCCAATTGAGTCAATAACCTGCTGGTCAGCAGCCTCTTTTTCCTCTTTTGTGGCAATCACCGGCGGTGATGATGTCATTTGTGTTTTTATTCCTTCTTGTCGTTTCTTCCTGCCCTAGTCTGCCATGTTCACCGATTTACGGAGAATTTTGGGAGAAGGTAACACTATCGGCACCGAAGTGGTGCACACATGCTCCCCATCAGCCAAAGTCGCTAATCGTTGCACATGTACGTCTAAAAGACGTGAAAAAGCTTGGGTCTCCGCTTCGCAAAGTTGCGGAAATTCGCCGGCCACTTCCTGTACCGGGCAATTACCTTGACAAAGCTGGACTGCAAATCCGCCATTGCCTACCTCGCGCACCGTAGCGGCATACCCATCGGCGGGTAAGGCATCGGCGAGGGCGCGCGCCCCAGCCCGCGGGTCTCGCCCCCCCCCTTTTATCAAAGGAGCGTAGCGGCTTTTAATATTGCGAGAATGAGCGGGGGCGGAGGGATCAAATCC
>NZ_CABTZZ010000041.1 GCF_902489465.1 uncultured Varibaculum sp.
AACGGTATAATCCCCAACCTTATTAGCCTCATCGACTCTACTACCCTTATACAAGGCAAACTTAGCGCCACCAACAAGATCACCATCCTTAGCAGTACAAACACGATTACGAACCGTACAGGTTTTCACAAGCGCAGAATCTGCAACCCCCAACTTAAACAACCGCACCTTTGTACCGGTATCTGCGTCTACCGGGGCGCGGCGCGGGGACGCACAGGCAGCGCCCAAGCATTGCGAGCGCGCACTGTCGGTCGAGCTAGGTTGAGCCGCAAAGGTGTAAGCACTTTTCTGATTGCTGGCCGCTGACAGCGTCCTATTTGTCTTTTGGCTACTGGAAATATCAGCAGGATCTAGCACTGAACGAATAAGACTACTAGCGGTGGAAAACTCAGCTGGCTGGGACTTGGAAAATGTAAATGTGGTTTTTTCTGAAACAGTTTTAGCAGCAAAATTGGGAGCCGGGGAGGCAGAATCATCTGCGGACGTAAAAAATAGAGCCCCCGCCAGCAAGGACGCGAACAGTAGCCCCAGAACTGAGGCTATCCCCAGGGTACGCCTATTAAAAGCCGAAACTTTGCCACTTTCACTAGGAGCAGTGCCGGTGTTGCCATGATGAGCAGCAGCTAGCTGACTGGGCTGAATGTCATTATCCGCAGTGGTCAGATCAACATTTTGACCGTTATTGTTACTTCCTGTGCGTTTCACGGCTACCTCATCACATAGTCGGAGGGAAAACTGGCATCATTTCATCTAGCTATCTGTCGTTATATATCAACCAATTTAGCATTGCCGTTCTCTAATAAGAAGCCATAATTTATGGTAATCTTTCCGGATTTTCCTGTCCTATTACCCTGAACTTACTTACCCGTTTTCCTAAGGAAACAATTTTGGGCATCTGTCACTCTATTTAGGCCGTTAGTCCGCCTTTCACCTTAAGTTATTAGCTCCCTACCAACATCGCCGGTTATCCGGTGCTTAAACTCCCATTTGATTACCGCCCCTTGGCCAGCAACGCCCCAGATATTCCACCACCTCTCGTTAGTATTTATGCAGTTAAAGCCAGATTTATTTCCCCAAAAAGTTAACGGAAGTAGAATTTTAGATTACGAACAAAAGTTGGATACTCTAAAGGCGGATGGTTCTTCGCCAAGGAGGCACGAATGCTGTTCAAGAAGAAGCAGAAAGAAGAAGATTTCTTCGACCTATTCACGAAAGCGGCACATAACTTAGAAGCCGCATCCGAACTATTGTTGAAAATTACCCAGGTTGATTCTCTGGAGGAACGCAAGGATCTACGTGCGCAACTTCATGATCTAGAGCATGACTCCGACGTTATTACTCACCGCACCATGAGTATGCTGAATGCAACTTTCGTTACCCCCATGGATCGGGAAGATATCTCCCTGCTAACCGGCGCCTTGGATGATTGCATGGACGGGATTGACGAAGCCGGGGATTTAATCGTCCTCTACGAGATTCAGGATATTCCTCGGCGACTGGAAAAGCAGGCAAAAATTTTGCGTGAATGCGCTCAGGAAACTGCGCTCGCCATCCCCAAGCTGCGGGGAGAACGCGACCTTAAAGATTTCACGGTGCACATTAACAGCCTAGAGAACAAAGGCGACAAACAGTACCGGAAAATGCTGGCAGAAATATTTGCTTCCGAAACTGACCCTATCTACGTAATCAAGATAAAGGACGTAATCGAGTCGCTAGAAACCGCGTGTGATTCCTTTGAAACCTTAGCCAACGCGGTTGAGGCTATCTATATCAAGGAGTCATAACTCGTGAATACCACCTTGGCCTTGGTGATAGCAGTCGTCGCCATTGCTTTGATTTTCGATTTCACCAATGGCTTTCATGATGCCGCCAATGCCATAGCCACCTGTGTTTCTACCCGCTCTATGCGTCCTAAAGCTGCTCTGTTAATGGCAGCGATAATGAACATTATCGGAGCGATGCTGGGAACCGGCGTAGCCCAAACCATCGGTAACGGAATCATTGACATTTCCCATTTCACTGATTCGACCTTAGAGGCGGATCGGCAACACGGGCTGGTAATCATTTTGGCTGCCCTCGTGGGGGCGATTGTCTGGAACATTATTACCTGGTATTTTGGCTTGCCGTCTTCTTCCTCTCACGCCTTGATTGGCGGTATGGCGGGTGTGGGGTTGGCAGCTGCCATAACGGTGCATTGGATGGGAATTGTTAGTCACGTGCTTATCCCCATGGTGGTTTCTCCTTTGGTGGGATTTTTTACCGCCTACTTCGTGATGCGTTTCCTGCTTTCTGCCTTGCAAAATGCCTCCTATCACCGCACTATGAACAACTTCCGCTTTATGCAGCGTTTTTCGGCAGCAGCGATGGCGCTGGGTCACGGTCTGCAAGACGCCCAAAAAACCATGGGAATTATTACCATGGCGCTGCTAGCGGCCGGCTATCATGCTACTGATGCCGATGGCTCCATGCAGATTCCTTTTTGGGTAAAACTAGCTGCTGCGGGTGCGATATCTCTGGGAACCTACTTCGGCGGTGGGCGAATCATGCACACCTTGGGATCGAAAGTTATTGACGTTACTCCCGCCCACGGCTTCGTAGCAGAAGCCACTTCCGCTACCATTCTCTATTTGACCGCGTTTGTTTGGCAGGCTCCAATTTCCACTACCCAGTCGGTATCCTCCGCGATTATGGGGGTTGGTGCCACTAAGCGGCTTTCTGCAGTGCGTTGGGGAGTAGCCGGAAACATCGCCACTGCCTGGGTGTTAACTTTACCGGGTGCGGGTCTAATTGGGGCGCTAAGCTATTTCCTGGTGCACGCGATTTTCCCCTATTAGGGGCTAATCTGTAAAAGTGATGAATGCTTTTCCGTTTCCGCAACTCAGGCTGCGTATTGCCGTTTTGTGCGCCCTCGCTGTGGCGAGCTGTGGTTTCTTGAGCGGATGCGCTTCGCAACCCGTTGCGACCTCTGATCTTAAAGTTGGCGACTGTTTCAATATGCCCGAGGAAGTACTCACCGGAGCCCAACCCGCGGGGCAGGTAGAACAAGTAGATTGCCAACACTCCCACAACTCCCAAGTGGTGGGAATAAAGAAGCTGTCGGGAAGCCCTTACCCGGGAGAAAAACAGCTTTATGACTTGGCACTTAAAGAGTGCGCCCGCGAGTTCGAAAGTTTTGTGGGAACCAGCTATCGCGATTCCAAGTGGGATTTATACCCGCTGTCCCCTACCGCAACCACTTGGCAGGATGAGGGCGAACGCAAACTTACCTGCGTGGCTTTGAGCTTGCCAGAACAAAAAGGTTCTCTACAGGATTCAGGAAAGTAATTCACTAAAATCCCGGGTTAATACCCAAAATCCCTCTGCTTGCTGGCGCTAAGTTTTTTACTACCTAAGACGCATCCCGGGCTTTACGTCCTAGTAAGGTTTACCTTACAATGACTATTGTCGTAATTAGTTAGGTGAACATAAGTTCCCGAATTAATATTACGAATTCACGAGAGGACTGGGTTATGAGAATCGCTTTCGCCGGCAATCCTAATAGCGGTAAGACCACTATGTTTAATGCTATAACCGGTCAAAAAGCCAAAGTGGGCAACTGGGGCGGAGTCACCGTAGGACAAGCTGAGGCAAACCTAAAAACAGGACTAAGTGGAGGACGCGAGGCCACGGCAGTAGACCTTCCCGGTGCCTACTCCATGTCCCCCTTTACCCCAGAAGAAACCATAACCAGTAAATACGTTCATGACGCCAACCCGGACGCTATTGTCAATATTGTTGATGCCACTAATCTGCGCCGCTCGCTATTCTTTACTACCCAACTGTTGGAGTTAGGGGTTCCGGTGGTAGTCGCCCTCAATAAGAGCGATATTAACGATAAGGAACATACCCAGATTGATGCCCAGAAGCTGCAAAACGAACTGGGATGCCCAGTAGTACCTACTGTTTCCACTGCGAAAGAAAACAACGGGTTGGATCAGGTTCTGCGCGCAGTTTTTAGTCAGGAAGGTCAGGAGCAAAAAGCCCCTTACCTGCAAGCAGATATTGATCTCACCGATAAGCAGGCAGTAGATAAAGAAGATCGGCGCCGCTACCAGTTCGTCGACTCCATAGTGGACACGGTAGAAACCCGGGCGGTAAAAGTGGCTGCTCACACCCGCCAAGACACTTTAGACGCGGTACTAACCAACAAATTTGCGGGGATAGCGATCTTCGCGGCGATAATGTGGGCGGTATTTGCGGTTTCTCAAACTTATCTTGGCCCCCTTATCGCCGAGTGGTTAGTCGGCTGGATCGAAGCCTTCCAAGACTGGGTCAGCGAACAAATGGCGGATTCTCCCGCCCTCTTACGTACGATTATTGCCGACGGCCTCATTGGAGGGGTAGGCGCGGTAATCGGATTCCTCCCGCTAGTGATGGTGATGTACTTCCTGCTGGCACTCTTAGAGGAATCCGGATATATGGCGCGGGTAAGCGCCGTTCTGGATCCCATCTTCAAGCGGGTGGGTCTATCCGGTAAATCCGTTATCCCCATCGTAATCAGCACCGGTTGCGCCATCCCCGGGATTATGAGCTGCCGAACTATCCGAGATGAACGCGAACGACGCGCCACCGCGATGCTGGCTTCCTTCATTCCCTGTGGAGCAAAAATCCCGGTTATCGCGCTATTTGGTGGAGCCTTCTTCGCAGGTTCTGCTTGGGTGAGTTGGGTTAGCTACTTTGTAGGGCTGTGTCTGATTTTCCTGGGGGCACTACTGGTGAAAATGGTCACCGGACACAAGTTCCGGAAAACTTTCTTCATCATGGAACTACCTCGTTACCGGGTTCCTTCCCTGTGGAATGCCACCTTGTCGATGCTAGAACGAGCCAAAGCCTACATTATTAAAGCCGCTACCATCATTTTGGTGTGTAACCTGGTAGTGCAACTTATGCAAACCTTCAACTGGAGTTTGCAAGTAGTCGAAGAGGGTGCGGAAAACACTTCGATCCTGGCTTCTATTGCTACCCCCTTCTCCTTCTTGCTCATTCCGTTAGGTTTTGGAACCTGGCAGCTGGCAGCGGCGGCGGTCACCGGGTTTATCGCCAAAGAAAACGTAGTCGGCACCTTGGCGGTGGTATACGGTCTGACCCGCTTTATTGATACCGATGAACTAGCAATGACTGGTGGAGCCAACACCGTTGCTGCCACTATGGGACTTACCTCGGTAAGCGCGCTCGCCTACCTGTTCTTTAACCTGTACACTCCGCCCTGCTTTGCCGCTATCGGCGCCATGAACTCAGAAATGCGCGATCGTCGCTGGTTGTGGAGCGCCATCGGATTGCAGTTCTGCACCGGTTACACCATTGCCTTCCTGGTAAATCAGGTGGGAACGCTGGTGGTGTACGGGCACCTGGCTGCCGGATTCTTCCCGGGGCTACTGGCAGTAGCCATAATGGCCGGGGTGATTACCCTAATCTCCCGGCAGATTCACGCCAATTTCTCCGCTCAATACAACCTACATCAGCAAGTGCAGAAAGCCGCCTAAGAAAGAGGAAGCGAATTGAGTACCGTTATTGCCAGCCTGGCGCTGGTGGCGATTGTCAGTGGAGCCATCACCTATATCGTCAAAGAGAAGCGCAAAGGTACCAAATGTATCGGTTGCCCGATTTCCTCCTCCTGCACTTTTAACCCCGAGGTTGCACCAAGCCCAGAAAACCGTCATAATCTGCAAATAGTAGGTATCACTAACCAGGCAGGTGAACCGAAATGTCACTGTCACTAGCGTGCCAGACAAAGCAAGCCTGCCAGACTAAGGGACGAATGAATCTTCTGGAAGCTATCGAAGGTCGAACCTATATCGTCAAAGATATAGCTACTGATGACCCGGACATGGATAGTTTTCTGTTTCGCTTAGGGTGCTACAGTGGCCAAGAAATCACGGTTATTTCCCGTAAACGCAAAATGTGCATCGTGGTGATCAAGGACAGCCGCTACAGTATCGATAATCAAATTGCCGCAGCCATTATGATCTAGGCCGCCGCCGGAGCACCTTTGATAGCTGTTACTTCGGACGATTTTCCCACCTAGGGGCGCGCGGCCGGTAAAAGATACGAACGGGGCTTGAGCCGAGCTTTGCGAGGCTCATCGGGTCCCCGGAGTGCTTTTACCGAGCCAGCCCCCATTTCTGGTGCTAATCCGCGAAAAGCAGAAAAGGGATCCCGCCGGTGGATATTTCCATCGGCGGGATCCCTTTAATTTTCAGCTATATTATCTACGCCCAAAGGCGGGCAGCCCAAAGGCGGACAATAGGATTCCTAGCGAGGATCGTCAGTCGCTAAATCTTTAGTTAGCGAGGTATCCAAGGGGATGGACGGTCCCATCGAAGTAGAAACGGCGATCTTCTTGATGTACAGCCCCTTTAGGGCTGCCGGACGCAGACGCAGGATCTCATCCAGAACTGCCTGGTAGTTCTCTGCCAGCTTCTCCGCATCGAAAGAGCTCTTACCTAACACCACGTGCAAGTTAGAGTGCTTATCAACCCGAAAGTCGATACGGCCACCCTTGATCTCTTTAACTGCCTTAGCAACATCCATAGTGACGGTGCCGGTACGAGGGTTCGGCATCAGGCCACGCGGGCCGAGGACGCGACCGAGGCGTCCCACTTTACCCATCATGTCCGGGGTAGCTACCGCCACATCAAAGTCCAAGTACCCACCTTGCACTTTTTCGATCAGCTCATCGCCGCCGGCTTCGTCGGCTCCAGCGTCTAACGCTTCCTTGTCCTTGGGGCTATTGGCAAAAACCAGGACCCTAACGGTCTTACCAGTGCCATTAGGCAAAGAAACGGTACCCCGGATCATCTGATCCGATTTGCGCGGATCTACCGTGAGCCGGAAAACCGCGTCAACGGTGGAATCGAACTTGGTGGAAGAAATTTCTTTGGCCAAGCGGAAAGCCTCTAGCGGTTGGTAGAGACGATCCTTATGAACTTTTTCAGCAGCCTGGTTAAAGGCCTTCGAGTGCTTTTTCATCTGCTTTTCTCCTTGCAGGTTGTGGTGAGGGCGCACATTCCCCTCCACGGTTAATAGTCTTTTTTTTGATTGTTCGCCGGGTTAGCCCTCGACGACAACTCCCATTGAACGAGCCGTTCCCGCGATAATCTTTGCGGCCGCATCGATATCATTCGCGTTCAGGTCATCCTTCTTTTGCTCGGCAATCTCTTTAACCTGATCCATGGTCAGCTTCGCCACCTTATTGGTGTTCGGAGTACCAGAGCCCTTGGCGATCCCAGCAGCTTTCTTAATCAGCTGGGCAGCCGGCGGGGACTTGAGAACAAAGTCAAAGGAGTGATCTTCGTAGACACTGATTTCTACCGGGATCACGTTCCCGCGTTGATCCTGCGTAGCCGCATTGTAGGCCTTGCAGAACTCCATGATATTTACCTGGTGCTGCGAAAGCGCGGGGCCTACTGGAGGCGCCGGGTTTGCAGCACCGGCCTCGATCTGTAACTTGATCAGGCCGATTACCTTTTTATTCTTGGCAGGCATATAGGGTCCTTCTCAATATAATTTCTTGATTCTACTTTCCCGGCGGTTGCCGGAAACTCTTTGCGGTCTGGCAATTTTTCCGTAGAAAAACTACCAGCACAGTCGTCCATTCTAAGGGCGCACCCGTCCTTACAACCAATTAGGACTACTCACTGTGAGCAATTAAATCTTTGCTACCTGGTTAAATCCAAGCTCTACCGGAGTCTCTCGATCAAAGATAACCACCAGAACTTTAAGTTTCTGCTGGTCAGGCATGATCTCTGAAATGGTAGCCGGCATAGTCGCAAACGGGCCGTCGGTAACAGTTACGTTCTCTCCGACCTCGAAATCAACCTCAATAACTGGCTGTTCCGGCTGCTTGGCCTGGCTGGCGCGCTCATCCTGTAGCTCCGCAGCCTTAATGGAGGCAGGAGTAGGCGCCAACATGGAAACTACTTCGTCCTCGGTCAGCGGCATCGGATGCTGCGAATCACCCACAAATCCGGTGACCGCGGGCGTGTCCTTAACTACCCGCCAAGCATCGGGGGCGTCCTCGACTGCTTCCATCCGCACCAGGGCGTAACCGGGAATCCGTACCCGATCCACCACTTTACGTTCAGTGGATTTCACCTGGACGACTTTTTCCATCGGTACTTCAATCTGGTAGATCTGATCTTCCATATTGAAAGTAACGATTCGCTGTTCCAGATTGGCTTTCACCCGCCGCTCATATCCGGAATAGGTATGCAGAACATACCAGTAGCCAGGCAGAAACTCTAGCTCCTCGCGCAACTTGTCTTGTTCAGCCTTAGAAAGCTCTTCCGCAGTAGCCGAGGGGGCGAGCTCTTGATCTTGGGGGGTATCCGTAAGCTCTATCTGCGCGGGAACGGTTGCTGGTTCGGGAGAAGCTTCCTCAGCAGGAGCGGACGTCTCTTCTGGGGTGTTTTCTACCCCGGCCTCTGTTTCCGCTGCCACCTGTTGCTCATTATCTGCAGCCTGTGCACTCACTTCAGCGGAGGCACCTGCCTCTGAGGAGAATACGGGATCGTTGCTCACAGTTTTTTCTTCCTGCTCCTTATTGCCTGTTTGCAATTCTTGCTCCTTAATTAACCGCCAAAGACCTTGGTTACTAGCCAGGCGGTGATGACGTCGACAACTCCAGAAAAGGCCATCATTGCCAGTACAAACACGATCACAACCACAAAGAAAGTGGTGAGTTCATCCCGGGTGGGCCAAACAACCTTTTTTAATTCGGCAATGACCTGTCGCACAAACTGCACGATGCGACCCCAAAAACCATTTTTCGTCGTTTTTGCGTCTGCCTCTACGGAGGCTGCGCCCTCGTTAGGTGCCAAGATCGTTTCCTCACTTGCTGTCTTGGGCTCCCGTCGAAGCCCCTATTTCTTCCTGTACCGGGCCCGGCACAGGTTTCAAATTTGCAGGGCAGGCGGGACTCGAACCCACAACCTACGGTTTTGGAGACCGTTGCGCTACCAATTGCGCCACTGCCCTTCCAGCCATACGGCTGACCAAATGTGGTGCTCAATAAGTTTATGGGGTTTTACTGGTCGCGTCCAACCTACAGGCACATAGTGGGGAAAAACGCATATTTTGACTCCCCTAGGCAAGCTAACGGCCACTACCGGAACCACACCAGACACAATTGCCTACAAATTCTGGTCTTAACAACTAAACACTAGCCAGGCGTGGCAAAATAGGACTATGCACAAACCGCTAGAACACAGAATCTCGAATCGTCTCGCACAAATATCTCCTTCCGCTACTTTGGCGGTAGATGCGGCCGCGAAAGAACTCAAAGCTCAGGGGCGCCCGGTAATCGGATTTGGCGCCGGAGAACCCAACTTTTCTACCCCTGACTATATTGTTGAGGCTGCACAGGCTGCTTGCGCGGATCCCGTGATGCATCATTACAGCCCGGGGAAAGGTTTACCCCAGTTACGGGAAGCAATCGCTCAAAAGACCCTGCGGGATTCTGGCTACGAAGTAGACCCCAATACCGAAATCATTGTTACTAACGGTGGCAAACAGGCAGTTTTCGAGGCTTTCTCGGCCATAGTAGAGGTCGGCGACGAAGTCCTAATGCCCACCCCCTATTGGACGACTTACCCAGAAGTTATCAAGATCGCCGGCGGGGTTCCGGTTCCGGTAATGGCTGGTGCAGATCAGCACTATAAGGTGACGGTCGCGCAGCTAGATGCCGCTAAAACTGAGAAGACTAAAGCTCTTTTAGTAGTCAGCCCCTCTAACCCCACTGGCGCGGTCTATGACGCGAATGAACTAAAAGCTATTGGACAGTGGGCATTAGACAACGGGATTTGGGTAATTACTGACGAGATCTACGAGCACCTGATCTACGACGGGATTCATGTCGAACATATTGTAAAACTGGTTCCGGAACTGGCGAAACAAACCCTGGTGTTAAACGGGGTAGCCAAAACCTATGCCATGACCGGT
The DNA here is from genome assembly GCF_902489465.1 of uncultured Varibaculum sp. Classification (GTDB taxonomy): domain Bacteria; phylum Actinomycetota; class Actinomycetes; order Actinomycetales; family Actinomycetaceae; genus Varibaculum. The sequence continues at coordinate 9,979 of NZ_CABTZZ010000041.1, forward strand.
TGGCGAGTAGGTTGGATGATAGCTCCGCCGGATGTAATCAAAGCCTGCGCCGCTTTCCAGTCCCACACCACCGGAAACGTCTCAAATATCGCGCAGCGGGCGGCATTAGCTGCAGTGAGCGGCCCTCTCGATAAAGTTCAGCAGATGCGAGAGGTCTTCGATCGGCGGCGTCAACGGATGGTAGAGCTACTACGCCAGGTTCCCGACCTCGAAGTTCCTATGCCGCATGGCGCTTTTTACTGTTACCCCAGTGTAGAACGTATTTTGGGACGCGAAATCGCGGGCGAGACTCCGCAGACTTCGGCCGAATTGGCTGATTTGATGCTCCGCAAAGTCGAAGTGGCGGTGGTTCCTGGTGAGGCCTTCGGCCCTTCCGGTTTCTTCCGGCTTTCCTACGCGTTGAGCGACGAGGATCTAGAAGAAGGCGTTGGCCGTATAGTCGATTTTCTTAATCAAGCAAAATAGGTTGTCCTTACTACCCTCTCTATAATCTATAATGATTAGAGAGGGGCACCTGGACGTCCCCAACCGTACGGCTATCACAGGAGAGGGCGGCGAAGTGCGCAAGTTTGCAGCAGTGGCAATTGTTTGTACTGCCCTTTGTCTTGCGGTTTTAATCGGAACGCGGGCTATGGTGTTAAACGGAGTCTATGATCTGGGGCCGGCAGTTAACTTTGAACCCCAGATTCCGGTTGCTACCCAACAATCACCGCAGCTTTCCCCCAGCGCTCCCCCCTCCGATAAGGGGGGACAGCCATGAGCGAGAAACTCAGCTACCCGGGTAATAGTTATCCCGGAAACTCTAGTTTTTCTCCAGTTCCGGCTCCCCCTACACGGGCGGCTAGTCAGCCCCGTTCCACCGTGCAATTACCTGGGGATCAGCCCCTGCCACAGATCCTTAACCCTGCCAACGCAGCTCCACCTGCCCCGCTTTCCCTGTCCCTGCCGGCCGTAGCAACTACCCCAGCGCCCTCTACGGAGCGCGCCGCCTATCAAAGCCGTCCGCGACGAGTAGTAGAAAAAACCATCCAGCCTCAGAGCAATTCCCCTAAGCTGCGGATTACTAACCTGCGGAACCGGATGCTGATACATTCGGTATTGATTTCCGGATTCGCACTGACGATCGTAGGGCTGATTATGCTGGTCAGTGGAATAATTCAAATCTCCCATACCGAACGTTCTCAGACCGAGCTAATCACCAATGATCTGCGCACTTTCGTGAAAGCCGAAAGCGGCAAATCCAATGGAGGAATAGTTTCAGCCAAAGATGCCTTAAGTAAGTTCATCGCTGCCGAAGATGCGCCCTACAACGGTAGTTTGTTGGGATTCTCTGCCGGGAAATTAATTGAGCAAAAAGGTGCGCGCGATTCCGCCGCCCATCAAGATGCGCAACTTTTGGCAAAACTAGCTAGTTATTCCGACATCAACTCTGCCAGAATGTTTATGATCCGCACCGATCAGGCCACCTACGCGGTGGGAATGGTGCCGATTAGCGCAGCCGACACTGATGATGCCCTGTTGGCGATCGTCTCAAACTATTCGGCCGATATTACCCCGACTCAAACCCAACTATTATTGTTCGCCGGCATTTCCTTCTTGGTATTAGCCCTGGTGGGTCTGGTAAATGTACGCGCCTCCCAGTCACTACTTGCCCCTATTGGCAGGTTGCGCAATTTGATGGCGTCTATTACCAGTGAACAGGATCTAACCAAGCGTTTACCGGTAGAAGGTGATGATGACCTAGCAGATGTTACCCGCCAGATGAACTCGATGATTGCCCGCCTGCAGTCCAGTTTCGACGAGCAGCGCGACCTGCTAAATGATGTGGGGCATGAGCTGCGCACCCCCATAACGGTGGTTCGCGGGCATCTAGAACTGCTAAACCCTGGCGACCCTCAAGAAACTGCCCGCACCCGCGAACTGGCTTTAGAAGAACTATCGCGAATGCACCGGCTCACCGAAGATCTGATCACCGTTGCCAAGAGCGATCGCCCCGACTTTATCCGTCCCGAACGGGTAGATATCGGTGATTTACTGATGGATGCCTTCGAAAATGCCACCCAATTGGGCAATTTCAACTGGCGAATCGATAACCTCACCATCGTCCCCACCACCGCTGATCCCCAACGCCTGCAGCAAGCACTACTCGCCCTCGCTCAAAATGCTTCGAAGTTCGCTACCCCCGGCACCGTAATTGCTTTGGGGGCGGGGATTGATTATCAGCAACCCCTATTGGATCAGCAAGGTAATCCGGTGCCCGCAGACACGATTACCGCTCCCAGCCTGCAAATGCTATCGCAAGTTCCCCCGGTGGAAGGCACCCACCGTCTCAACCTGTGGGTACGGGATCAAGGAATCGGCATTGACCCGAAAGATCAAGAGCAAATCTTTAGCCGTTTCATGCGGGTCAATCATTCCTATGCGGGGTCCGGTCTGGGGCTTTCCATCGTCAACGCCATAGCTCAAGCCCATGGGGGAATCCTGCAAGTCCGATCCGCACTTTCAGTTGGTTCGGTCTTTAATATCAGCCTGCCGATATCAAATGATGATTGCAAAGATGAATTACAAGGAGAATAAAACATGACCAGTATTTTGGTGGTAGAGGACGAGCCCGGCATCTCCTCTTTTGTCGCTAAAGGACTTACTTCCGCCGGATATAACGTGACTGTAGTCGACAAAGGCGCAGACGCGATCTCGGGGGCTCTGGGTGGCGATTATTCCCTAATCGTCCTCGATATCGGCCTTCCCGATATGGACGGTTTCGAAGTATTAGAGCAGATTCGCGGACAGGGAGCCACTTTACCGATTATTGTGCTCACTGCCCGCTCTTCGGTAGAGGATACAGTTTCTGGTCTAGAACAGGGCGCCGATGACTACATGTCGAAGCCTTTCCGTTTCGAGGAGCTATTAGCCCGAATCCGGCTACGTCTAAAGAATGCCACCTCGGATGACCCCTCTAATATGGTGCAAATCAATGTTGGGGGACTTCACCTGGATTTGCGTACCCGCTGCGCCAGCATTGACGGGGAACCAGTGGAGCTATCAGCCCGCGAGTTCACTATGCTACAAGCCTTCATGGAACACCCTGACCAGGTTCTTTCTCGTTCTCAGTTGCTAGATATGGTTTGGGGCTACGATTTCGATCCCGGTTCTAATGTGGTGGATGTATATGTGCGCTACCTGCGCCGCAAGATTGGTTCAGAACGTATCGTGACCGTACGCGGTATGGGATACCGCCTGGTCGTGATGTAATTTTCCCCTGCATTTTCGATATGTAATAAAGTTAGCAAACCTTATAATTAAGTGCTTGATAGCTACCTAAAACAATCATTTATTCTCCAGCCACTACCAGAAAGAAAAAGATGACAACCGGTCGTTTTACTCTCCCTAGTGAAGAAAACTTTGCAGAAGAAACCGCACGTATCGGCGAACTATGGGGCGCTGACGCCATCCGTAACGCCGATGGTACGCACCTTGACGAGGACGTGCTGAAACTCGGGAAAAAAATCTATTCCGCATATTTCCCTACCCGTGGACATAACGAGTTCATAAGTAAACATATGGAGCAGACCCCGCAGATTTACCTACTGTCGCAGCGGGTACTAGCGGAAGATGATTCAGTTTCTATTCCCTATATGCAACGTTTCTATAGCGAACAGTTGCTGGCTAACCAGGATGCAGATCCGAAGAAATACTGGGAAGTTATTGACCGTACCACCGGTGAGGTTGTTGATCCTGGCAACTGGGATGTCGATTTCACCTTGCAGGTAGTGAAGATTTCTGATGCCCAGCCGATGCACGAGTACACGGTTACTTTCCTGGCTTATATCATTTGGGATCCGGTGGAAATGTATAACCACCTGACCAACGATTGGGGGGACAAAGAACACGAGATTCCTTTCGATATTCGTAACCCCGAAACCCACCAGTTCGTGATGGATACTTTCCGCAAGTGGCTAAAGGATAATCCCCAAACCGATGTGGTACGTTTTACCACTTTCTTTTACCAGTTCACCCTGGTTTTTGATGAAAAACATCGGGAAAAAATTGTGGACTGGTTTGGCTATGCGGCAACCGTGTCACCCGAGGCTTTGGCCGAGTTTGAAAAAGCCAAGGGATACCCGATTCGCCCTGAAGATTTCGTAAATGGTGGAACCTATAATTCGACTTTCTGTATCCCCAGCAAGGCGCAGCTAGATTGGATTGATTTCGTCTCTGATTTCGTGCATGAAAACGTAAAAACCATGGTCAAAGATACTCATGATGCCGGTAAAGAGGCCATGATGTTCTTGGGGGATCAGTGGCTAGGCACCGAGCCATATCGTGATGGCTTTGAAAAGCTCGGTTTAGATGCAGTGGTGGGTTCGATTGGGGATGGCACTACCACCCGCATGATTTCTGATATTCCCGGGGTTAAATACACCGAGGGTCGTTTCCTCCCCTATTTCTTCCCCGATACTTTCTATGAGGGTAATGACCCCAGTATTGAAGCCTTGGATAACTGGCGGAAGGCACGGCGCGCGATTTTGCGTAGCCCGATTGCCCGCATGGGTTATGGCGGTTATTTGAGCTTGGCCGCCAAATTCCCGAAGTTTGTGGACACGGTAACCGATATTGCTAACGAGTTCCGCGATATTCACGAGCAAACCGACAGTGAACCTGCTCAAGGGATTTTGAATGTGGCGATTGTGAATGCCTGGGGCAAGATGCGTTCTTGGCAAGCATTTACGGTGGCACACGCCCTCCCTAATAAATACAACCATTCCTATTACGGCATTTTGGAAGCACTGTCCGGGATGCGGGTTAATGTCCGGTTTATCAGTTTCGAGGACGTGCTGAGCGAGGGGATTGCCAGCGATATTGACGTACTGATTAACGCCGGTCCTTACAATACTGCGTTTACTGGCGGGGACGTTTGGAATGATGGTCGCCTGGTTTCCATTATTCGCTCCTGGGTACGCCAGGGGGGCGCTTTTGTGGGGGTTGGGCAGCCGGCTTCTAGTGAACGTCCTGGCCGTTTCTTCCAGTTAGCTGATGTGCTCGGCATTGACGAGGAACGCTACCACACTCTTTCGGTCGATAAGTATTTCCCCGAGGTCGTTTCTGAGCATTTCGTGACCGCTGATTTGGATAAGGGGGCGGCGATTGATTTCGGCGAACCGGTTCAAAATACTTTCCCCATCAGTGAAGACACCACTTTGATTTGCGCTGAGGACGGGCAGGTGCAATTGGCAGCTAACGAGTACGGTAAGGGTCGCGGGGTTTATATTTCCGGCCTTCCCTATTCGGCTGCTAATGCTCGTTTGTTGGAGCGGGTCTTGTTCTTCGCTTCTCATAACGAGGAAAAATATGCTGCCTGGAGTTCTTCTAATCCGCATTGTGAGGTGGCAGAGTTCGTTAAGGCCGGAAAGTACTGCGTCATCAACAACACCGAGGATCCGCAATCAACGGTAGTGTATTTGCCTGGAGGTCGCGAGGAAAGCTTCGATCTTCCTGGCAGTGGTATTGCTTGGAGGAACATCTAGGTAACCCGGTTTAGCAGTTTCTTATTTGCGTTTCGGGGG
>NZ_CABTZZ010000042.1 GCF_902489465.1 uncultured Varibaculum sp.
GAGTCCCCGCCTCCTTTACGCCCAAACCTATGGGGGGTGAAAACGGCTCGGAAATGCATACTCATTTTTCGCTTTGGAAAGAGGGCGAGCCTCTATTCTATGACGAAACCGGTTATGGTTCCCTCTCTGACCTTGCGCGTTACTTTATTGGCGGCTTGTTGCAGCACGCACCAGCGTTACTAGCCTTCACTAACCCTTCGGTTAACTCTTATCGGCGTCTAGTTCCCGGTTTTGAGGCTCCGATTAACTTGGTGTATTCGGCGCGTAACCGTTCTGCCTGTATCCGGATTCCGGTGACCGGTACTTCCCCGAAAGCTAAACGGGTGGAATACCGGGTTCCTGACCCTAGCGCGAATCCTTACCTGTCTTTCGCGGCTTGCCTGATGGCGGGGATCGACGGCATTCAAAACCGGCTAGAGCCGCCAGCTCCCATCGATAAAGATCTCTATGAGCTACCACCTGCCGAATATCATGACATTCCGAAACTGCCCTGTTCCCTGGATGCCGCTTTAGAGGCACTGCGCGCTGACCAGGACTTCTTGACTGAAGGTGAAGTATTTACCCCAGATTTGATTGAGACTTGGATTAACTACAAGGAACAAAATGAGGTCGCCCCGCTGCGGCAGGTGGTACATCCTTATGAATTCCAGCTTTACTACGATATTTAGGTCTGTTTGCTAAATTAATCCCGCCCCCGCGGCCTCGGAAAAAATAATGGCTTTTACCTGCGATTTTCCGAGGCCGCGGGGGCGGATTTTTAGTATTAGAACTATTACTTTTGGTCGCGATTAGTTTTAGTGATTTCCACTCCCCACAATACGGCGGCGATCACCCCAAAAACTGGGGCGGCTATCACCATGAATCCGGCACCAAAGGGAAAACTGCTGTCAGTATCGATCACATAAATAATCAGTGTCCCCACAGCCAGCAACACTGCACACAAAATGGTAAATATCCAGGCAAAAATTCTCAGCATCCCGTTTTTCCTTTCATGCTGACTGCAGCTTTATTTACTTTAACAAACGCCGTCGGCCATAAGCAGTTTTTCTAGAGATTTATTATCGTACTGCCGAGAAATTTCTGGCCGATAGCTTTCTCGGGCTCGTACTAATGCAGTACAAAGCTCACCTGCTTTTTCTTCGTATCTATTTCTTCTAATCATCTTGACCTCTCCATCTTCATCAGATGCTTCTTCCTCCGCGATGGCAAGTCGATCAGGAGCGCCCTCTTTAAAAAATGAAGCCGCGAGTTTATCGAACTCGTTTAGACTTTTACGCATTTGCGCATTGGTTTCCGCTGCCTGATAGCCCTCGAGGAATTCTCGAATAATGTTGAGTTCTTTTGAAAACCGCATCCCCGATAAGTCATCGAGCGAGTTCAGGTATCTTATTTCTTTATTGCCGGAATTCCTCCAGGCGGAGAAATTTTCCGGTTTGAAGGCAGGTAAACGTAGCTTTTTCTGGATGTTATCAATCCAGGGTTTATACATGGTATTAAAAGCCTCGAAAGCCTTATCTTTGTTGAGATATTCCGGATACAGCAAGACTTTATAGTGTTTTTTTTGAAACTCCATGGTGCCAACTACTGGTTGATAACACTGGTTTTCGCTTCCCTCCACCCCGTAACCGGCATCGGTCGCATCTCGCAAAGTAGAAAGCGAACACCAGCTATACATGGGCAGATCCGCTACATCTTTCACAGCGGCGTGTTCCTCGGCATGACTACCCCACAGATACCCCACCCCAACTGAAGTTATGCACGTCAAAACGCAAGCTAAAACAACCGCCCCCGCCTTCTTGGTTAATTTCATTGTCCAATCCTTCCTTTCATGATGCCTGCGCCTATCGCGCTAATTACTTGCGAGACAAATTCCGCGCAGTCATATTGGTGTTCGACGCCTTGACGTTAAAAGGAACCGGTTTCGAGCTCAGGAGCGTGCATTCCATATGCGGCATCAAAAAGATTATTGTCGCCTTCCAGGCTTAACAAACCATTTGCCTCAGCAAGCGCCGAAATCTCCTCGCGGGGGATACCTTGATTTAATCCTGCAACCGCCTTTTCTAGATTTCTAACAATTTCCTGGTTACAGCTATGGGCTTTAAATCCAAAAAGATACCAATTTAGCTCACTCATCTTCAGACTGGGATCTGCGTTTATCAACGATGCGTCTGACGCTTCAACCCATTCATTAACCGTAGATTTGGACAAAGGAGGAAGGTTCGCATCTTTTTGCAACCAGGTAATCTCCGGCTGATAATCCCGCAGCATCAGATTCCACGCGGCTGTTTCATCTACAAACTCTTCATAAAGGGAAAGATTATAGATCTTTTCAGGCGCCCTAAACTTGACTGACACTTTATTAATCTCTGATTTTCCATGCATCCCTGGCTCTGTAGTAACAGGTTCAAGCGCATACGGTAAGACAGCCTTATTAGCGTTTCCTTGCTTAGACTCTTCCGCATTAGTGCTCAAATCATTATTTCCTGACTTAGACAACTCAGCTGAGGGATCAAACAATTGATCACTGGAACCATTAGGATCCGAGACCTCAAAGCTGCTTCCAGTTTCACTTTCAGACCCCTCCGGGGAATTCGCCGGGGAGGCATACGATAAAGAACTCATCCCCAAAGGAAAAGCAATCCCTAGAAGCACTAAAACTGAACGTCGAAAAAACTTGTTCATTTCAGATTTCCTTTCTTGAATTCAGCCAATCTTCGATGTGACACTTTCATGTTTCCAAAGTTCAAATGGGTAATTCAATGGTCAAGTGGCTGGATATTAGCGCCAGGTGGACAGGATTAATATCCAGGTGGCTACCCGGTGGGCACCTTTTTGACCTGAGTGTTAGCTGCCGGCTGTTTTGCAGCCAAAACCTCGCCAAAACGTATATTCTAAAAAACAACGAGGGGGTGACCATGAGCGAACCAGAAATCACTATCGGCCTGGTTGATGACGATCCCTTTGCGCTACAAGCATTGGCAGCGATTCTAAATTCCACCCCCAAATGCACGGTTTCCTGGGCAACCTCCAATCCGGAACAAGCCCGCGAATCCTGTCACCGCGACCCCGTAGACCTGGTGCTATTGGATTACCTTTTAGGAGAGACCACCGGGGACATAATCTGCAAGCAGATCACCCAGCAAAACCCGCAGCAAAAAGTGGTAATTATTTCGAGCCTGGAAGTAGCAGATGTAGCCCGCACCGCCCTGCTCGCCGGTGCACGGGGATTCTTAAATAAAGCCGATGTTTTAAAAGACTTACCCAGTTTCCTCGCAGTAATCATGCAAGACTCCGTGGTAGTCTCCCACGCCGTAGTCCAAGGGCTGTTTCAAAGTATCCCTGCGCCCTCGCAAATTGTTCTTAGCCAGCGCGAACAAGCAGTTTCAGAGCTAATTTTACAAGGAATGTCTAACCGCGAGATCGCAGAAAAAATGAGTTACTCCCTGTCCACGGTGAAAGAAACTGTAACCGCGCTGCTGGAAAAAACCCACACTTCCTCGCGAACCGCGGCAGTAGCTGTCCTGGTGCAAGACGGAGCAGTCAGCTACCCAAATAACCTTCCCTAAGGTTGGGGTGACGAGGACGCGACAATAGCTGAAACCTACCTAGTCGCCACCCAACTCAAGCTGTAGTAGGTTCTGCCACTGCTCAGCGCGTTTACCATAGGTGAGCAGGCCACCGATCTCTAGCATCCGTTTACTGGCCAGCCCTAACCCCATCTTCGAAGAATCTACTGTCCTGCCCCGGATCTGATTCTTGGTTTCCAGGCGGAAGCTATTTTCGGAGATCCGTGCGTCGACAGTTATCGGATAATCGGGATCGCCGTAACGGAAAACATTTTCAAAAAGTTCTGCCACCACCTGCGCTACTGTGCCTTGTTGCTGCCGAGAACACTCAGTTTCTCCGGTTTTTTCACACTGATAAGCAACCTGGAATCCCTGCTCCTTCAGCCGCGTGACTGCCTGAGACAGCACCTCCGCTAAACTTTGGGTCACCACCTCACTCTTTTCCGGCAAGGTTTTTTCCGAATTGATGAGGGCGCGGATAGCCTGCGATATTTCCGCGGCTTCGTGCGCAGCGGTGTCTCTAAACTGCTCTAAAGGTAACAAGTCCCGCTGGCTTTGTTCCGCAGCCAGCGCAATATGAGTGCAGTGCCGCAAAACATTATCGTGGAGGCGAACATTAAGGTTCCGCCGCTCCGCCTCCCGGGCTGCCTGTTCGTCACGTCCTACCTGAAAAGAACGATCCATCCAGGTTTTTACTAAAATCCCGGCAACCGAAAAACATGCCACATCCGAAAAAGCGCTTACCGCCTCGAAATCTACCGGGTATGCCCACACGAAAAAGAAGAACACATTGATTACGGTAGGAATCAATACTGCTGGCCCTAAGCGTTTGGGGGAGAAAGAAAAAGTATCTAAGAGGGCGATATTGGAGGCGGGGAAAATCGGCGCCCAATAAATCTCATCTCCCCCAATCAATGCGACCGAAGTGAGCGCGTAACCTATCCAGAAAACCGGGAAACGTATCGCTAACATGGCCATGACTAACGCCTCGATAGCCAGCAGATATCCGATATCAAATTCTTGGGTTAATATCCCGTCGTACAGTAAAAATAGGCAGTCAAAAACCGCAACTGTAATAATGATGGCTCGAAGTAATAAAACCTTACGGGTAAACTTCTTCCCTAAAGTTTGCCGATCGAAATATAAATACGAGCCCAGAACCTTAAATACCGCATCCACAGGAAAATCATACTGAGAATCTCCTGGTCACTGTGGGCATTAAGAATTATTCCTGATGGCGTCAGCAACTCACCCCTAAATAACCGCATATCAACGCGGTATTCGCTAGGTACTATTCCCTGGCGCACGCAGACTTTCTGAAAGCGCCATATGGGTGCGTTAGAATCGGGGCAGATAGCTAGGGAGAGAAAATGACAGATGACTTTATGCTGAAACCGACTATTCGTCCTCGCCGCCTGCGGGCATTCCCCGCGATGCGCAACCTAATCGCTGAAACCCGGGTCAATCCCGCCCAGCTGATGCTGCCCGCATTCGTGCGAGACGGAATTGAGAAAGCTGTAGAGATCCCCTCGCTACCAGGGGTTTTCCAGCATACCGTAGAGTCTATTCGCGAACTGGCCGCCGAATGTGTGCAAGCCGGGGTAGGCGGAATCATGCTGTTCGGGATTCCCAATACCGCTGATAAGGACGAACAAGGCAGTCCCGCTTGGGATCCGAACGGTATTTTGAATCGCGGTATCCGCGCCGTGCGCGAAGAAGTAGGAAATGACCTGGTAGTGGGGGCAGATACCTGCCTGGATGAATTCACTAGCCACGGGCATTGCGGGGTACTCACCGCTGACGGTCAGGTCGATAATGATGCCACCTTGCCGCTATATGCAAAAATGGCGCTCAGCCAGGCGCGCGCCGGAGCCCATATGGTTGCTCCCTCCGGGATGATGGATGGGCAAATCGCGGTGATTCGCCAGGCGCTTGACGAGTCCGGATTCACCGACACCACGATTTTGGCTTACTCGGCGAAATATGCTTCTGCTTTCTTTGGTCCTTTCCGAGATGCGGTTGCCTGCTCCTTAGAGGGCGATCGCCGCTCTTACCAGCAAGATCCTCGTAATCGCCGGGAGGGCGTATTTGAGACCCAGCTAGATTTAGCCGAGGGCGCCGATATGGTGATGGTTAAACCGGCTGGCTACTATCTGGATGTGTTGGCTGATGTGGCGGAAATGTCACCGGTTCCAGTCGCGGCCTACCAGGTCAGCGGGGAATATGCGATGTTAGAGGCAGCGGCCGCTAATGGTTGGATTGACCGCGAGCGTGCTATTGACGAGTCTTTGCACGCGATTGTGCGCGCAGGAGCCGATACGGTGCTCACCTATTGGGCGCTAGAGTACGCGCAGCGAGTAAAGTAACTGCTCAATGCCTGATTCTCCCCGCCTACTAGCAGTTTCCGAAGTGGCTCATGCCGCTAACTGCCAGTGGCGGCTCTGGTGCTACCTCACCGGCAATACTGAGCTGAAATCTGCCGATGTTTTCCACCGTTATATCGGGGATTTGACTGGCGCCGAGGAAGAAAAGCTGGCTGCCCGCTACCGTGCTGCGGGTAAGATTTTTCAAAGAAATCTTGCAGTTACCAGCGCAGACCTTACGGGAATGCTTCCTTTTCTCCTTTACGAGGACGAATCCTGGGTGTTGCAGTTACCGCGATTTTCTGCCCATGCCCGCCTAGATTCAGTACATCTTCTGGCGGGTTTCGCCCATTTAGCTGGCGCAAATCAGCAGTTGTTAAACGCTGCTTTTCCCACTTTAGAGGACGAGCTCGCGCCCTTCGCCCAAATCTTGCTAGCAGACAGTAAAACCGTAGATTTTCCGCTACTAGAACTAGAGGAACTGTGGGAACCTATTGCGGAGCAGGCGCGCACTTTAAGGAGCGACCAGGATTTACTGTCTGCTACCCCTAAGGACGCGTGGCGCGCCCTCGATACCGTGTGCGGAAGCTGTTCGCACTGTGCCTGGGCGCTAGCGCGTTTCGATGACCCCCTGTTGATCAGCGGGGTGGGCCCGGGACTGCGCCGGGAGCTGCGATCCGAGAGTATTTTTACTGCCAGCGAGTTTGCTACAAATCCTCCAGATGGTTACAGCCCAGAGCTAATCCGACAAGCCCGCTTACAGGTCAGTCAAAACCCCGCAGAACTGTTGCTTGAAACTAATCCCCTGGCTCCGGCGCTTATGGATCTTTCCGCGCCCCAGGCGGGGGATGTGTATTTAGATTTCGAGAATGACTCCCTTTGGGGATGGACACTCAAAGACCATACCGGGCTGATTTACCTGGGTGGTTTGGTTTGTTTTGACGAAGACTCTTGGGGGGAGCAAAAATCTTTAACCCCGGCACTGCCGATTCGCGGCCAAGATGCCCTACCGGCAGCAGGCAGCACAAACGTAGCGGAGGAAGTAGGGGAACTATCGAAGCGCATCGGGGGAAAATATCAGAGTTTTTGGGCGCATAACCGCGCCCAGGAACGCCAGCTACTAATCGCTTTACTGGATTTTTTGCGACAGCGTTTCCGGCGGTTTCCTGGGATGCGTATTTATCATTATTCCCCACAAGAACGCCTCTACCTGCAACGTTTATCGTCTCGCCACGACCTCTTAGCGAGTGAAGTGCGCGATTTACTGGCAGCTAACGGCCCGATGCGCGACCTGCAGCAAGTGGTGCAATCAGCTATTCGCACCGGTCAAGGCGGATATTCCCTTAAAGAGATGGAACCGTTCTATATGGGGTCTTGGATGCGTTCAGAGGACTTGGACAATGGCGCGGATTCGGTGATTGTGTACGATACGCTGGCGCGAAAAGGCGTCCTCGAACCTGGAGCTAAGCTAGCGGCTGAGGACGCAGAGCAGCTCCGCCTTCTCGCCCTCTATAACGAATATGACTGCTGCTCAACCGCACTTTTGCATCACTGGTTAATCGCTCAGCGTCACCGCCTACGCCCTAGAGCCGTAAATGGTAGCGCTCACCCTGACACCAAGTAAACTTCCGTAGCAGCTCTACCTACCGCGCTTTAAGCTGCATTTTTCGCTGAAGAAAAATTACAGCTAGCTCTACTGTTGCGGTCTCTATCCTCATGGGAAAATGGGGGTATGAGTGATAATCAACCCCAAGCAGACAATTTCAGCGGCCAACAGCCTCTCGGACAACCCGAAACCTCCAACCCCTCTTTCCCCCAATATGCTTCCGGGGACGAATACCGGTCTTATCCCCCCACGATGCCCACCGCTCCCAGCGCTAATTCTGATAGCGGTCAAGTTAGCTCCGATGAGCGTACTATGGCGATTCTGGCGCACTTAGCAGCCGTGATTGCAATGGTAGTTTCTGCTGGTTGGCTGACTTTTGTGGGACCGCTGATTGTCTGGTTTATCTACAAAGACAAAAGTGCCTTCGTGCGTAACGCTGCCGCCGGTGCTTTTAACTTTAACTTGGCGATGACCATTACTTCCGTGGTGGCTTGGATACTTTGCTTCACCGTAATCTTGATACCTTTATCCATCATCGCATTTGTAGTGGTTTTCATAATGACCCTAGTGTGCTCGATTAAAGGCGCGGTCAAAGCCTCCAATAGGGAGTTTTATCACTACCCGTTTGGGATTAATCTTCTTGACTAACTCTTTGAGAAACCCTAGAAACTATTTGTGACCTAGGATACGTAACGGACAATCTTCCTGGTAAGCGGATTCTCGCTGCCCAATTATTCTCATTTTCAGATTCTTCCTGTCCCTGTTCCAGGTTTCTTCCAGCCCGGGTAGCAAAGCTAGCTCATGTTTATTCGGGTTACCTAAGTTGCTCTTGGGTTGTTTTGAAAGGATCTGGACTTGTCCTTCGCGGGAAGAGCCTGGCGCTACGTTGTCAGAAAACCAGTTAGAACTATTGTTATATTCGCGGTGCTCACTTTGGTGGCCACTGTATTAATGTCGGCAGATGCTATCGAGAGGGCGAGCGCGCGTGAGGGCGCGAAAGTAGAAGCCAAAGCGGGTGCCGGTTTCGTCCTCGGAAATAATCCCCAATTCAATCAGGGCACCCCGCGGGGAGCCGGAACTGTTCAGCCTGCAGATATTGCCCAGATCGCGCGACTGCCTGAGGTTAAAAATTATGTGGCTCGGCAAAACGTCACTGCTGATTTAGTGGGAGCTCAGACCCAGAAACTGGGAACCAATGATTACGACGCAAAAAAGGAAGCCCAGTTCGGAAACGCAGTGAACGTGTGGGGAGTCAACCGCACCGATATCGACAACAACTTTCGTTCCGGGGCATTAACCCTGGTGAAAGGGCGGCATTTGCAGCCTGGTGATCACCATAAAGCGATTATTCATGAAGATTTGGCGAAAGCTAATGGCCTGAAAATCGGGGGCAAACTGAAACTTAAAGGCAACCCCTATGACGTGGACAATTTGCGGAAATCAACCACGGAAACCGAAATGGAAATAGTGGGGCTGGTGCGCGGCTCCAATAATCGACAGGCGGCTCAACGCAGTGAGCTTTTTGCCAATACTGTTTACACGGATTTGGATACCACCCGCGCGCTTTACCAGATGAGCGCAGATAATGAGATTTACCAGGATGCTAACTTTTTCGTTGCTTCCGAGAGTGATTTAGAGGAGGCAGAAAAGAAAGCTGGCTCCCTGAAGATTGATTGGCGCAACTACCAACTATCGCCCGCCACCCAGTATTTAGCGGGGATTACCGGAGCACTTAGTGGAATAAATTCCCTGATGAGCACCACTAAAATGGTCGCTTTTGGGTTTGCGCTGTTAATTTTAACGCTAGTACTTTTCTTGTGGATGAATGAACGTAAGAAAGAAACCGGGGTGCTACTGTCGGTAGGCACTTCAAAAGGAAGTATTTTTGCCCAGTACCTGTGCGAACTGGTGATCACCGCAATCCCGGCTTTCGTTTTGGCGTTCTTTATTTCTGGGTCAATCTCGCAATGGCTAGGTGATTCCGCATTAGCCTCGGTGAATGATTCGCTAATGCAAGAACTGGCACAAGCCGGACAGGCAGGCGCCGATATGGAATCTTCAGCAGCCACTAAGACTCTGGATGCTCTAGCGGTATCCCTGTCTACCCCCTCGGTAATAACTGCCGTTTTGCTAACTTTACTGGTAGCAGTGCTTTGTGTACTGGCAGCATCGTTCCCGATGCTGCGCCGCCCCCCGCGCGCCCTCTTGGTGGATATCAAATGAGGGAGCTTAGTATTTGGCGGCGCGCCTGGTGTTCGCTTAGTCGCCGCCCACGCCGCGCCCTGCTGCTCACGCTGATTATGGCGGTAGTATTTACCGCCCTGATTTCGCAGTCAGGGGTGCGCGCGCAGGTGGCCAGGATATCTGGAGCGATTAATTCCGGAGTAAACGCGGGATTTGTTGCCAGCAGCGAAAGTGGGACTATCTCTTTAGCGCGAGCAGAAAAGCTGAGCCACTTGCCACAGGTGAAACGCTCGGCTTTCGAAAAAGAAAGTTTGGCTAAGCCTGAGGGCGCGCAACTGGTGTCCACTGCTTCCGGGGTGCAACTTGACGGCGAATTTGCGGGTGACGCCGGGATTATCGGGACTACTAATAGCCAGTTGCATCCGTCTTTCATGGGGAGGTTGTATCGGCTAGAGGACGGCAAGCATCTGGCTGCAAGCGGGAGCGGCGCGCTGATTCACCGTGAGTTTGCTCAGCGCAATGGTTTGCATATTGGCAGTCAGCTACGCCTTCGCACCCATGGAACTATCGTAAATATGCCGGTAGTGGGGATTTTCAGCGGAAAAACTGAGAACCCCGGGGGACTTCCTGCCGGGGCTTCTGAGAACCAGATTTTTACTGATCTGGCTAACAGTCAGCGCCTGTCCGGGGAAGAACTGACCACCGCAAGGTATTTTACCGAGGATGCAGGCGCGCTACCTGCCGCGTTGCGTGCGGCTAAGCAGGTGGATTCGCAGCTGAGTTTCGAATCTAATGCCGCCCAGTTCGCGGGGGTACTCGCTACCCTGTCTGGGGTAAATAAGCTGCTCACCGCACTGGCAGTGGGGGTAGGAGGAGCCGGTCTAGCCGCGCTCGCCCTGATTATGGTCTTTTGGATCCGAGGACGCACCCGCGAGATCGGGGTGCTCTTAGCAGTAGGTAAAACCAAGGCTAATATCTTGGGGCAACTTGCCTTGGAGACTGCTTTCTTGGCGCTGGTGGGTAGCGCTATCGGGACCACCTTGGGATTCTTGCTGTCGGATGAGGTGTCTTCCCTGGTATTTGCCAAATCTGCTAGCCCCTCCCTATCCTCCCTGTCTGCGAGTGGGAGCGCCGGGAGCATCCTGGCCGCCCTCGCCCTCGGATATGTGATTACTATCGCGGCGCTACTATTAGCGACCGTTCCCCTGCTTCGTCAAACCCCGCGAGCTATTCTCGCAAAAACAAGTTAGGAAACAATATGAGCATTTTGCAGTTAGATCACCTTGATTATGTTTATCCGGGCACCAGTACCCAGATCCTGGCTGATGTGTGCACCGACTTTCAGATCGGGAAGTTTTATGCGATTGTCGGCGCCTCAGGTGCCGGAAAATCCACCCTGTTGAACCTGCTGGCAGGCTTAGATAAGCCCACTTCCGGGGCGGTGCGCTTTGATGGCACCGATATTGCGGAAACTGGCTATCCCCAGCATCGGAAGAAACAGATTTCTCTGGTTTTCCAAAACTATAACCTGATTGATTATTTGACTCCGTTAGAAAACCTGCGGTTGGTGAATGGGAAAGCCGGGATTGAGACTTTGACCCAGCTGGGGCTGTCTGAAAAGGAGGCGCGGCGCAGCGTAATGGCGCTTTCGGGGGGTCAGCAGCAGCGAGTGGCTATCGGGAGAGCGCTAGTGTCAGGGGCTCCGATTATTTTGGCGGATGAACCTACTGGGAATTTGGATGAGGATACCGCCCGCGAAGTAATCGATATTTTGCAGCGGGCAGCTCATGAACAGGAAAAATGCGTGATTGTGGTGACCCATTCGCGCCAACTAGCCCGCAGCGCCGACGTTACTTTACGTCTAAATCGCCGCAAGCTAGTGGAAGCGTAATCTCCCAAAGCCGGGAATTATCTGCCAAAGGTTCGCTGGACGTAGATAACTGAGAGAGCGTTGCTGTTAAGGTTACAAAAGGGCAAAACCTTATTGTTGGATTAAGGACGATAATCTGCGGTAAGGCGTACTGCAGGCGAGGAGGTGGCGACAAGGTGACGAAGGGATTATTTGTAGGTCTCGCAACCTTAGATGTTATCCAGTTGGTGGAAAAGCTCCCCGCAGAAAATGAGAAAACCCGAGCTCTTGATTTCACATTCGCCGCGGGGGGACCTGCCGCCAACGCTGCGATCGCCTTTGCACGCGGATACTCCAAGTTAGGCACTGGCATAGAAGATAGCGACGATGCGGTTCTGGTAACCCGGATATCAAGTGACAGAATCGGCGAACTGATTCGCGAAGACCTCGAAAAAAACCAGGTTCGCCTGGAGGCATCCTTACTACCTGAAAACACCCCTTCGACCGTGGCCACAGTTTTAGTAACTAAATCAACCGGAGATAGGGCAGTAGTTTCTGCTACTGACCAGCGAATGATAGTGTCTGCTTCTAGCGCGCTAAATATTGAGGTCGAGGATTTCGATATTGTGGAAACCGATGGTTACGAAACCGATCTCACCCTAGAGGTGCTCAAGCGGGCTCGAAGTGCGGGAATAACTACGGTTTTAGATGGAGGGAGCGTAAAAAGCTACACCGAGGAACTGTTACCGTTTGTCGATATTGCCATTGTTTCAGAACCATTTGCAGCAGGTCGCAGCTCCACAGACCTCTTCAACTATCTAGCAGAATTCGGGATCACATATTCAGCGATTACCAGAGGCAGCAGACCAATCATTTATTCGGCGGATGGAGTTAGGGGAACTGTTAAAACCTGCCAGACTCCGGTCGTAGATACTCTCGGTGCCGGGGACTTCTTTCATGGAGGTTTCGTGAAGGCACTGGGCAAGCAAGAGCTTTCGCCAGATTCTTTCTCAAAAGCGCTAGCCAAAGCTACCAAGATCGCAGCGTTATCGATCCAATCTTTCGGTACTCGTAAGTGGTTGGAAGATAATTAGTTGTCTTCTACCGGGATTTCAAAAAGTATTCTGATTAGGGCATCGACTTCGGGCTTGGTGCTTTCAACGATATCTATATTGGGTGAATCAACTCCGTTGAACCATTTGACCGCGCGCTTTCGGGAGTATCCCGCAGCCATTTGCCTTTCAATGAGCCTATCTTTAAGTAATGAAACATCAGTATCCAAATACCACAGGATATCTAGCATTTGCTTGACACTTGCCCAATCGCCATTTTGGAAGGCCAAATAGTTCCCTTCAGTAACAACAACCTGAGTGTCTGGTTTTATCTCAATGGCAGCAGCAATCGGCTCGTGTAGCCTGCGTGAATAGGTAGGGACGAAAAGAGGGTAGTCTACTATCTCCCGCAACCGTTGCAGTGCATTAAGGTACCCATTTACATCAAAAGTGTCCGGAGCGCCTTTACGGTCTAGGAGCTGCTTTTGTCGCAAAACCGCATTCGAAAAATGAAAACCATCCATAGGCAGGTACGCACTATGAATGTCTAGAACATCCGTTAAATAATCGGCAAGTTTCTGCGCTAACGTGGATTTTCCAGCACCAGGAGCGCCAACGATACCGACAATACTGCGACCGGGACGCAACTGGTGGCATAAATCTCGCGCAAGATATTCCAGGCATCCAAATTCATAAATCCTCACTCGAAACCCTCCTAACAGGAATTTTACTCCTTTGATTTTACTGATATAGAAAGAGTTACGACAGGTAATGCCATTGGTAACTTGATGCGAAAACGCAACACGGATGAGCTCCTGGGAATTTGGGAGATTTCAAACAACCCTGACTTAAATGTCATCGAATTCGATGACTTTAGAAAGAATGCTGGTCTAAATAGTTTTACTTTGACTCCATCGAAATGGATTGAGGCAACCGGCGCTATAGGAATCAGAGTGAAGCGTGGCAGACATGGTGTACTTTTGGGTATTAACCCCCTAATAACCTAGGACACTCCTGTTTCTCTCCTTGTTTTTATTCCAAGGTTTTCTTAATGAGCCATTCGTTGCAAACGGTTAACCTTTTCTGTACTTTGTTTTTCTGCCTCTTCCGTCCTGATAGATCAAGCCGTCTGTAATCATGCGTTTTAGAATACGGCTGGCCGTTGTTTGGCTGACATCCAACAGTTGATCCACATCGCTACGTACTACATAGCCGTTTTTGTCAATCAGATCCAGAATTTTTTCTTCATTGGATTTACGTTCGTTAGACATGGTGGCCATTGTCTTAGCAACATTTCTATTGGGAAGTGTAATTTTGAAAGCATTGTTTGTTACTTCAATTTTAGGCTCTAACCCTGTGCCTGCGTATGCTTTCATGATTTTAGGCATACCGGTTCCGTAAGCTTCAATCAGCTGTAAGCGATAGAAGATAGCTGCTAATTTCGGATTTCTGCAAACGGAGAGTCCGAGCATAATGTCATCCAAAGTGATTCCGGCAGGCAGACCGCCCACGGATACAAATTCGATTCGATTATTATAGATACTGACAAGGGTGCTGGCACTAAAAGAGTAATCTCTATGCACCAGAGAATTCATCAATGTTTCTCTCAGAGCGTCCTCTGGATAATCTCTGGTATCAGTTCGGTATAGTCCCTCAAATGTGGCCTTGGTTTGATTGTGCAGATCGATATAGGCATACAAATCCTCCATCTGCTGAAACAGCGAACCAGTAAACTCACGTCTATCTTGAAATACGCTCTGATCAACACCAGCAAAGGTTGCAGCCTTGATGGTATTCGGACATTGTTCGGACAGAAGCAACGCTAAATTGGAGTAAATGCCGTCCGAGGAAACCATTCCCAAAGTCTGCATCTTAGCCGCATCATAGGGAACCTTCCTCTTGGCAAACTGTGCTTCAGCTGCCTGAAATGACAAATTCTGCTCCAAAGAGCGCATAGTTTCAAAACTGTCGCCATCGGTTTCTTTAATCATTTTTCGGATGGCGGTATCAGAGGCAGGATCCGTAGATGTACCATTGCGGACATACACGCCACTGGGCTTTAATCCCTTGCTGCCCAGATAATAAGGACGGTCTGTACCCTCCTGAACGGTCACGGCGATAATTTGTTTATCATCTATCACCTGTGTCTCGTAGTGGACAAACATCGTAATATCAGGTTTGATGGAATCCCGAACCATGTTATTTATTTGCAAGGTAACACGGTCGGTACTATCTACACCAATCACCGTACCATTGTCCTCAACACCAATGTAAAGAGTGCCGCCTTTGGTGTTAGCGAAGGCAATCACCTCTTTGCAAAGGTCTGCAACAACCGAAGACTTGAGTTCGATAGTTTCGCTCTCACTAAATGCCATAAGGCACCTCCTGTAGTTTTCTTAATCACCATTATAGTTATTGTAGTCATTCTTGTCGGTTTGTATTCGTGAAGTGACTAGAAAAAACAAGAAGAGGGTACGAATCCATATTTTGGGTATTAATCCGAAAACCACTGGTGCGGGCGAACGCTCAACCCGCGTTCGCTACCTCCCCGCGCCAGCCCTCACGGGTTCGAGCCCTCAGCTTATAGTTTCAGGGGCCCGGCAAAAGCCGAGCCCGTACACACATTTTGGCCATTAACTCAACATCTATCTGGCTTGTTTTCGGAGTCCAGTTGAAAGAAGTGATAATGGATGCGATCGGGAAGAGCTCTGCACAGATCCCAGCACTCACTAAGAACTACTCGATTCAATTGTGCTGAGAGGGTGGTGAAAGACTCATCGAAGTGAGTGCGTCCGGC
>NZ_CABTZZ010000043.1 GCF_902489465.1 uncultured Varibaculum sp.
AATCCATACCAGCAGTAGCCGACTCAAACTTATGAGTCACCTTAAACTTCTCAACCGGAACCAAACCAGCATCAATGTTCTGTTGATGCTCATTGATTTGCAGCGTAATAATCTCAGTTGTCATAGTGTCAGGATCGGCATCGGAATTAACTTCACCTGCGCCCTCACCTTGTAAAGTGAGCTTTTGCCCGGCGGGAGGTACGAACCGTACTTTGTAATTACCAGCAGCTAGATTGGTGAAAGAGTAAGCACCTTGATCGTCGGTTACCACATCGGCAACCGGGTTTCCGCTAGCGTCAACTGCCGGATTGCCTTGCTCGTCTAGCAGCTTAACCGTAACCCCAGCAACCTTGCTCTCAGTGGCAGCCTGCATACCGTCTTTGTTGGTATCATTCCAAACTTTTCCGGAAATCTGGGCACTCTTGGGAAGACGGAAACTCAGCCGGAAAAAGTCAAGATTCTCTTGGTTACTAGCTTGTTGATTGCCGATCATAATCGGTTTATTGTTCAAGACGTTATAACCGTTAATTCCATCTCCATAGGCAGGCCCGTAGCCGGGTTTATCGGCGTTATTTGCGTAAATGGCTGCTCCAGCTCCTTCAAAAGCACTGAAAGGAACAGCGTGGTGCAGGAGCTTGATTTTGACGGTGTCAAAAGTTCCTTGCAAACGTACAGACCCGGTACCGGCTTGAACCAGTTCAGGAGAGTAAAACTCTGGATATTGATAATTTCGATTTCCACAATCCAGGCGTCCAGACCACGGCAAACCGTTCGAGAGGTTGTAGGTGTTCCGTTCGGCCACTTCCAAGGTGTTATCAGTAACATTAAGATTTTCACCATCGGAAGCCTTAACGAATTTAACCCCTTCGGTTAAAAGCTCCATATCGGTGGCGTTAAAGGAGGCTCTCACAAAATTTCCGACGGCATAGGATGCATCATTTGAGTGGTAGGAATAGCCACCCAAACCAGAAATATCAATAATCGGATCGGTTACTTTCTTGGAAAACTTGAAAGTAACTGTACCCACTTCCGAGGCGCCATTAAAGTTTAATTTCTGCCAGCTGCCCAACGGACCACCTGATCCGGTACTTCCCTGAGCAGCAATCCCCAATGCCGGAATGCTAGCGGGATCGGGCTCTCCTACAAATTGTTGGGCAGTAGCCTTATAAGCCGCTTGATTGGTTCCCTGGCGAGTAAGATAAGTAGCTCCCTCGTCCCTTTCTGCCTGCTTCTCGAAAGTAGCAACTACATCGACATCTCCGATGCTAGATGATGCTTTTGAGTAGGCACGGTTGTATGACGGACTTTTGGAGGTGAAATCAGTGGTAATATTGTCCTCTTCGGAGGTTGTCCAAGCCGTATTTACCTCAAAATCATTGGCCGTTACCGCCTGAGCTACCCCCCCCCAAGGGATAAAAGCCGCGACTAAAGCGACGGCCAAGGGGGTACCTAAAAGTCCCCCTAAACGTCTGGTTTTCATTACTCTCCTTTTCCTTGAAATGGCACCACGAAAGAAAAAGATTCTAGCCCTCAACTAAAATCTCTTTCATGGGTATTACGGATTTATTCTACTACCTTTTACACTCCCCCCCCCAAAAAAAAATTGCCATTATTGCAGGTTAAAGACGTATAACCCAATTGTTGCTAAAAGGTTACTCAATTGAATGTCAACATCAATTCCTCACCATGCGAGCAATATAGTTAATTGACGCAGCGAATAGGTAAATCCGGGGTCACTTACTAAGAATTAAGATTCGCAAGAGGCAGGAGTCTCGATCGCGTATTGGGTGGAAGTGCCGATAACTTTAAATCCTGCCTCTAAAAATAGATGCCGAGTGGCGGGGTCGGCGGTCTCCGGCAGTAGCGCACCGACGGTAGCGAATCCTTGTTTTTTAAAGGCCGTCAGCACCCCCGCGATTAGCGATTTTAGAATCGCCTCGTTTTCCCACCCCGGAAGGAGTCCTAACAAATCGATATAGCCTTGGCGATTCCCTACCGCGGTCCAATCTTGCCGATATATAGAAGACAGCACAAAGCCAGCGATCTCGGAACGATCCGTGGTTTTATCTAGCGCCACGAAAGAACAATCCGGGGTAAATTCTCCCCGGCGAGTTGTCCAATCCTCTAAAGTGTATCCCGAATCTGCTTTCCGCTTTTCCAAGATCCGGTTGACAGCTTGCCGCAACAGGTCATCGAGTTCTTTATCCCAGGTGACAATCTGGAACGGGTGGGACAGGCTCGGTACTGCAATCGGAGCGGACAGGTCCCGAGACACATCCACGAAGGAATCAGTTTGCGTATAACCGGCATCTACCAGTAATTGGGACAGTTCCGGGGCGATATCTTCCACATAAAAGAGGGCGCGTCCGGGACGGGAATGATCTAGTAAGGCTCGAGCCTGATCTCGTTGCCAGGATATGGAGGCGCGTCCAAGTCCTTGACCGCGGTAGCGCGGATCTACTCCGCCTTCACAAACCACTTCGTTTAACAGTAACCGGGGACGCACCTGCGCATAGGCAACCAGGTTGTTTCCTGAACCGAAAGCGCCGATCGTGCGCCAGCTGGAGGGAGCCGCAAAAAAATCTTCCACTTCAGAAATCGCGGTTCTAAAGGGCGGATTGTCGAACTCTTCGATCCGGTGGATCAGACTTCCCACTTCTGCCACGTTATCGGAGCCGAGTTTGCGCCAGGAAAAGTTTCCGCTACCTGCCGGCAATGACCATGCGGGTATTTCCATTACAACTCCACCGTATAGATCATGCGGGCTCCGGCTAACTGAAAATCACAAGCGGTACATACCCGGGACAGATCACCAAGTTTCGGATAGTTATCCTCAGCAAAGACCTGTTTATAGCCCGAATCTGCGCAAGCTAAGAGTACTTGGGAAAGCACCTGTTTGAGTACCGCAAAATCGGCGCCGTGACTGTCGGCATTTCGCCGGTCATCACCAAAAATGTCAACTGCTACTGCCGGAATGATTTGTTCAGATATTCCCTCAGATTCTAGGGTGCTGCGTTGGCAAAGATTGCGGTAAACCACCAGACAATAGGCCAGCACCCGTCCAGAGCTCATCGATATAGCCGCAAAAGAAAGATCGGGAGCCAGGTTCGCCACTACCCGCCCCCACCAGCGAGAAGCATCTCCTTTCGCCGCATAAAGCCGGGCAGAATTCGCTACATGTAGGGCTTTTACTTCTTCCCATTGATCAGGCGAGAGGCGACGGGCAGAAACTATCCGCACGTCCTTAATAGGGAACTTTAAGGGGAGCTTAGTCAGGGTAGCAGGATCTAATTGGTGAGAAAAGACTTTAATCGTACGCTGCGCCGAGAACCCGGCCGCGGCATAAAGCATCCGGCGGTCTCCGGCGCGTTCATCAACCACGTTACGGATTTGGGCGGGACGTTCATAGTCTTCGCCATAGTAATCCAGCATCAGTTCCCGAGCCCGCACATCTTGCCAGGCCAACAAGGCTCTGCCGATTCCGCGTCCTCGCCAATGCTCAGCAGCGACCGCGAATAGGTCGGCGCGGGCATAGGTTTTTTCATCTGGCTGCAGGGTGACTGACCCGAAAGCCGCCAGGTTGCCACGGGAATCTAAACCAATCAAGCAATCTTGCAGTTCCGGGTGACTTAGTGCCTGAGTTAGGCGGGTGATCTCGCCCTCGGAAGTAGGGCGCGCGGGATGGGAATGCTGTTCGGTTAAGTGAATCAGTTCCCGGATTCTCCAAGAGTCAGTTTCACGCGAAGGTCGCCAATATAGACCCAGGTGAACCGGGGGTACCGGGGCAGCTGGCAGGCTCCCTAACCTTTCGCGCAAAGTTGACATGTTTTTATCTTAACGGGGGTCAAGCGGCAAACCGAAACTGTTAAGCATCTATTTGTTCAGCTGCCAGTTGGTCTGCGCCTGCCACAATGAACTCCCGCCGAGGCGCTACCGTGGATCCCATGAGCAGCTCAAAAATATTTTCGGCTTGTTGCAACGCGGCTTCATCGGCAAAAGTAATTTGGCGGAGTATACGTTTGCCGCGCTGCATGGTGGTTTCTGCCAGCTGCGAAGCATCCATTTCGCCCAGCCCTTTATAGCGCTGGATGGGTTCCTTATATTTGCGTCCACTCTTAGCGAGGGCGCGCAGACGCTGATGTAGCTCGTCCTCGGAATAGGTATAAATAATTTCTTTCTTTTTCCGCCCCTGAGCTGGAACTTCGATCCGGTGCAAGGGAGGGACTGCCGCATAAACCCGCCCGGCAGCAATCAGGGGGCGCATATAACGGAAGAATAGGGTTAGCAGCAGGGTGCGAATATGCGCGCCATCCACATCGGCGTCGGTCATCATAATGACTTTGCCGTATCTGGCCGAGTCCAAGTCGAAGCTGCGCCCAGAACCTGCCCCGATAACTTGGATAATCGCTGCGCATTCGGCATTGGAAAGCATATCGGAAGTAGAAGCTTTTTGGGTGTTGAGGATTTTTCCGCGAATCGGCAGCAACGCCTGGAAATCCGCAGAGCGTGCCTGTTTCGCGGTACCTAGTGCCGAGTCGCCCTCCACAATAAACAGTTCGCAATCCTCAACTTTATTAGAGCGACAATCCGCGAGTTTGGCCGGTAGCGAGGAGGTTTCCAAGGCATTTTTACGCCGCGAAATCTCTTTTTGATGCCGCGCACTCACTCGCGCCCGCATCTCCCCCACGACCTTTTCCATCAGGGCAAATACTTGCTGTTTATCATCGCGTTTAGAGGAAGCAAACTTCTTTTCCAGCCAGGAGCTAACTGCACTGGACACCGCCTGACGCACCTGGGGAGTACCTAATACTTCCTTGGTTTGCCCCTCGAACTGGGGCTCGGGCAGCCGCACGGTCACCACTGCGGTCAGCCCCGCCATTACGTCCTCTTTTTCGATTCGGATCTTGGCTTCTTTTTGGGTGAGTTTCAGGCGCTTCGATTTCTTATTTTTATCGATCTGGCTGCGCAATACCCGCACTAGGGCGTTTTCAAATCCCATAATGTGGGTGCCGCCCATGGGGGTGGCCACGATGTTCACGAAAGAGCGCTCTACGGTGTCATAGCCGTTGCCCCAACGCAGGGCAATATCGATATCGCAGGTGCGTTCTACTTCTACCGGGCGTAAATGCCCACTTTCTTGGTCTAACTGTTGCACCGTTTCACTGTAGGTACGCTGGTCACGAATACACCAGGTGTCTACAATCGCTTGATCGGGGGCGAGGAAGTCCACGAAATCTTCGGTTCCGCCCTCGGCCTTAAAAGACTCTTCTAGGGGTTCTTCCGGACGTTCATCGCGGCAAATAATAGTTAGTCCCGGCACTAAGAATGCGGTTTGGCGCGCGCGTTCTAACAGGTGCTCCCACGAGAATCCGGTGGCGGCAGTTTTGGGGAAGATCTGAAAATCTGCCCAAAAACGCACCCGGGTTCCGGTCTTTTTCTTGGGGGCTTTCCCTATTACTTTCAGTTTGGATTCTTTGGTGAAAGGCTTAAACGGCGAGGTAGGCGTGCGGGATTGGGTGTCGTCGAACTCTCCGGGTTCCCCGCGCAGAAAAGACATTTGATAAGTTTTTCCGCCCCGATCTACCTGCACATCTAGGCGGGCAGAGAGGGCGTTTACTACCGAAGCACCCACCCCGTGCAGGCCGCCCGCTGCCCCGTAGGAGCCGGTGCCGAACTTTCCGCCCGCATGCAGTTTGGTATAGACCACCTCCACCCCAGATAGTCCCACCCCGGGGACTTCATCGACGGGGATACCGCGGCCATTGTCTGCTACTGAAACCGAATGGTCATCGCCGATAATGACCTCGATCCGGTCACAGTAACCTTCGAGGGCTTCATCTACCGAGTTGTCGATAATTTCCCACAGGCAATGCATCAGCCCGCGGTGATCGGTGGAGCCGATATACATACCGGGACGCTTGCGAACTGCGTCCAGTCCTTCTAGTACCGACAGGTGCCGGGCGGTGTAATCCGATTTCGTCTTGAGTGCCACCCCCCTAGTTTAAGGGGTGCCACTTTTTAGGTGGCGAGCGGCTTTCCGAGGGCGAGTGATTGTGAGGGACTTCCCGCCGGGTTGCGGGGTAATAGGCGCAGTATCCCGCCACTATCTCGTAACCGTTTTGTGAATAGGATTAGCGAGTATAATCGGGATAAATACTGCCGAAGCCAGACTTAGGGAACTCCCCCACAACCTGCCCCAGAGTACCCGGAAAGTCCGGACGACTCGAATCAAGCCACCCCAGCAGAGCAACCGGGGCAGGAAAACTAAGCGCGAAAAGTTAAAACTTACGGATTAGTGCAGTTTAAAAGCTGATAGCAAGTAAGGCAACCGCCCCTAGCGGGCGCGAGAAAGTGAAGTCATAGGCGCGTTTTCGGCCTCCTCAAAATGCAGCTGCGAGGTGTTATCCACGATTTCGGCGCCGCTAGCGCGCAAAGCCGGCACTAGGGCGTGGGCGTGATGGGCGCAGAAAAACAGATTGCCGGCCTCCAGGCGGGCAAGAACCCACGCCTGCGCTCCGCAGGTATCGCAACGATCAGTCGCGTCAAAAACATAGGTTTGCTCACTCATGTCTTCATTGTCTACTGCCCGCCTAAGGAAGTCACGCCTACCGCTCTTCCTTTCGCGTCTGGCAAAACTAAACCGCCGTCCTTGCATTTGGCAAGGACGGCGGAAAGTTCAAAGTGTGGCGGCGACCCTAATCCAGGTAGTCGCGTAGTACCTGGCTGCGCGAGGGGTGACGCAACTTCGACATAGTTTTGGATTCAATCTGGCGGATACGTTCGCGGGTCACCCCGTAAACTTTACCGATCTCATCCAAAGTCTTGGCCTGTCCGTCGCCTAGACCGAATCGCATCGACACTACCCCGGCTTCGCGCTCAGAAAGCGTGTCGAGGACGCGGCGCAACTGTTCTTGCAACAGGGTGAAGCTGACCGCATCGGCGGGTACTACTGCCTCCGAGTCTTCAATCAGATCCCCGAATTCGCTGTCGCCGTCCTCACCCAGAGGGGTATGCAAAGAAATCGGTTCCCTCCCGTACTTTTGAACCTCCACCACTTTTTCCGGCGTCATATCCAGTTCTTTAGCGAGCTCCTCGGGAGTAGGTTCGCGTCCCAAATCCTGCAACATCTGCCGCTGTACCCGTGCCAGCTTATTGATTACTTCTACCATGTGGACCGGGATACGGATAGTGCGCGCCTGATCGGCCATCGCGCGGGTAATCGCCTGGCGAATCCACCAGGTGGCGTAGGTAGAGAACTTATATCCCTTGGTGTAATCGAACTTTTCGACTGCCCGGATCAACCCCAGGTTGCCTTCCTGAATCAAATCCAAGAACAACATTCCCCGGCCGGTATAGCGCTTCGCCAGCGACACCACTAGCCGCAAGTTGGCTTCTAACAGGTGATTTTTGGCATGTTGACCGTCAATCGCTAAAGAATGCAAGTCTCGGCGCATCTTAGAAGTCAGATTTTCCGATTCGGTTTCTAACTGATGCTGGGCATACAGACCCGCCTCAATCCGCCGCGCTAAATCAACTTCCTCCGCCGCGTTTAGCAACGCGACCTTACCGATCTGTTTTAGATAGTCCTTAACCGGATCTGCAGTCGCACCCGCAACCGTGACTCGTTGCGCCGGTTCATCAGTTTCATCAGAATCAGAAACGGTGAAGGAATTGCCTTTCTTTTGCCCCTTGGCATTGGCTTTTGCCTGGGCAATCGCCTTATTTAAGCCTTCGATGGCGTTGGCGGGAGCATCTTCCTCTTCGTCATCGTCCTCTTCCGGTTCGCGATCCTCACCATGCTTTTCGTCATCTTCATCGTCCTCGTCGTCATCATCAAGATCCGATTCGAGGTCGATTTCTTCTTCATCGTTTAAATCTTCGTCGCCCGGCTCTACCGCGTCTTCGTCAACTTCGTCAACTTCGACGGGATTTTCTAGCAGCTCTTGCTCTTCTTCCAGCGTTTCGACTTCAGCTTTTTTACCGCGCGTAGTGGTTTTCTTCGGAGTAGTCTTCTTTTCCGCGATGGTTTTGCTGGCCGCCGCGCTTTTCTTAGCGGTAGTTTTCTTAGCCGCGGTCTTCTTGCCTGCCGTGGTCTTCTTAGCTGCAGCCGCCTGTTTGGTAGCACTGGTTTTGCTAGCGGCAGTAGTTTTCTTAGTAGTTTTCTTCGCGGCACTAGCTTTACTGCCTGCGGTCATTTTGGTGGCAGTCTTTGCCGCTGCCGTCTTTTTAGCCGCGGTCGCTTTACTGGCACTACTAGTCTTAGTGGTAGCCGTTTTCTTAGAGGCAGCAGTCTTGCTGGCAGCAGCCTTCTTATCCGCCGCGCTAGTTTTGCTGCTGGAAGCTTTCTTAGCCGGCGCCTTGGCGGAGGTAGTCTTTTTTGCCGCTGCCGTCTTCTGGGCTCCGCTAGCCTTCTTGGTAGCCGCTTTCTTGGCGGTGGTGGTCTTACTAGCTACCGCCCCCTTCTTCGCGGTAGCAGTTTTTTTGGCAGTGCTTTTAGCGGTCTTCTTAGCAGCAGATTTCCCGGCGGTAGTGGCCTTGGTAGTAGCTTTCGAGGGAGTTTTCGCGCTAGATTCAGATTGAGCAGGTTGAGGAGTCACAGCGACCTTTCCTGATTTCTAAACGATTTCATAGAGAATGCTCAATAATTATAATTCAATACCACACTTTCTAGCACAAATCTAGAGGATTTTTCGCGGCTAGAGGAGAACTATAAAGGAAAGAGAGTAACCAGCGATGCCCAGCGCTCAAGAGTTTTCCACTCAAATTGATGAACTATTACCGCAGGTATGGCAAGCCGGGGTAGCCCGCTGGCAAGAGCTAACGGGAATAGCAGAGCTATTTGAAGTAGGACTGGCAGCTCTTAAAGGAGGAAAACGTACCCGGGCGCGCCTGGCCTACACCGGCTGGAAAGCGATAACTGACAGCAATGATACCCCGCCAAAACCCGTACTTGACCTCGGGGTCGCCTTAGAGATTTACCAAGCCAGCGCCCTCGTCCATGACGACATTATTGACAACTCTGCCTTGCGTCGCGGTAAAGATGCCGCCCATATCAGTTTCGCGAAAAGGCATTTAGCTGCCCAACGCCACGGCGACCCCCAAGAATCTGGGCGGCTAGCGGCAATTCTCTTAGGAGATCTCCTGCTGGCGGTGGCCGATCAGTGTGCTTTCGAGGTCGCTGCCACCACCAAAGATCCGGACGCATTCTTCGCTAATTGGACCGAAATGACCCGCGAGGTCGCCGCCGGACAGTATCTGGACTTGCGCCTAGAGACCGATAAGCTTGACCCCGCCCATGCGCGCGAGCAGATTTTAACGGTTATTCGTCACAAGTCCGGACGCTACTCGGTGGCACACCCGCTCACTCTCGGAGCCCGCCTGGCCGGAGCCCGCCCCGAGCAGCTAAAAACCCTCTTCACAATCGGGGAATATTGGGGAATCGCTTTTCAACTTTGCGACGATGAACTCGGTGTCTTTGGCGATCCCCGCCAAACCGGTAAACCTGCAGGTGGAGATTTAACCGAAGGAAAAAAGACAGTCCTGTGGTCCCTAGCGGAACAGCTCCTGGGTGAGGACGCGCGCGCGAACTTACATCAGGTTTTCGGTAACCGCGCCGCCAGCGAAGAACAAATTTTGGCCGTTACTGACGCCCTACATAGCCAAGGGGTCAGAGACCAGCACCGCCAGCTAATCACCGAATATGCCGCTAAAGGTGACGCCCTGGTAGCTAGTGGCGAATTTGATAATGCGGGTCGCGAGGCTCTGCTGCGTCTGGGACGCTCCCTAGTGGAGCGGGATTCCTAAAGCTAGGAGCCTAAATGGCCTGCATAGCAGCTACCGAGTTAACTTTGCTGTGGCTGCCGGCTCGCAATAGGTCAATAGGACGCTGCCCATCCAATAGGGGCTGGGAAGCCAGTACCCACTCGGTTGCCTCTTGAACAGTAAAACCGCCATCTAGCAAGGTGAGCATCGTGCCTGGCAGGCGTTCCACGAGAGCCCAGCCCTCGGGGGTCTCCAGAAGCGATTCCGCTACTACCTGTAGTTTCCCTTGCTCATCCGGGAGAGCTAACAAACGGTGCTCATTGAGGAGCCGGTGAGCACGAGTAACTTTTACCCCCAGGCGCTCGGCGGCTTGCGCGAAACTAATCGTATCCATGCTCTTAGCTTATCTGAGGTTACAAGCCGGCTCCTATCCGCGCCGCTTACCGGTAAAAGCGTCGCTGCCCGCTAGGATTACCTTATGAGAAACGATCCGGAAGCTAGCAGCCACGCTAGCGAGACCCCACAGGATTCGTCTATCGCGCACGCAGAGGTCGAGACCACAAGCCAGATTCCGGACATAGGCCACAGCGCCACTGACGAAGACCATATGTTAAAACGCCTGATTGATGGACGCTATCGGATAGTGAAGATAATTGATACCGGCGGGATGGCTAGCGTTTACCGGGCTCATGATGAACGCTTAGGACGAGATGTGGCGTTAAAAATGATGCACCCGCACTTGGCGAATACTGCCTCCCTGGTGGAACGGTTTGAAGCGGAAGCTCGGTCCGCGGCTCGCCTCATGCATCCGGCAATTGTGCAGATCTTTGATCAGGGAACTTGGCGGCGCCGCCCCTACCTGGTGATGGAGTTTATTAATGGCTCCAACTTACGTCAACTACTAACTAAAGAGGGCACCTTACCGCTAGGGCGCGCCCTAGAAATCACGGCACAAGTGCTACAGGCACTGCAAGCAGCCCACGAAATGCAGATTATTCATCGGGATATCAAACCGGAAAATATTCTGCTGACTCCTTCCGGTCAGGTAAAAGTAGCAGATTTTGGGCTCGCCCACGCGGTTAACCAAGCCACCGGCACCACTACCGGATCGGTGATGGGAACGGTCACCTACCTGGCGCCAGAACTGATTTCCGAAACCACTTCAGATGCCCGCTGCGATGTGTATTCCGTGGGAATCATGACCTATGAACTGATCAGCGGGCTACCCCCCTTCCAGGGTGATACTGCGATTCGGACTGCCTGGCAACACGTGAGCGAGGACGTGCCGCCGCTTTCAGGCAAGGTTCCGTGGATTCCTAGCGAAGTTGATGATCTAATAGCGGCGCTGACCGCGCGTAACGCAAAGGATCGTCCGGTTGACGCGGGAGCTGCCCTGCAGCTGGTTAGGGCGGTTATAGATTGTCTTAGCCCCGAGCTGCGAGGGCGCCGCGCCGAGCGCCCCGCGAGCGGCACTAAAGAAAAAGAAACTGAACGTACCCCGCTAGGCAAAGGAGGCACTGCCCGGCTACCGGTCTTGCCAGTGGCCTCTCCGCAACTTCCGGCGGCTCCGATTCGCCCTGTCCACCTGGACTCACCCGCAGATACTTCCTGCGCGCCGGCTCCCTCTGAGACAGAAAAATCACTAACCGTGGTCGAAACCGCGCCAGCTCCCTCAACCCCTAAGGCTCCGGCCAAGCGGGGAAAGAAGAAACGCTGGATAGCGGCAGTTATCACCGGGGTTTTAGTGATCGCGGCGGCCTTTGCTGGCTGGTATTTCACTTTGGGACCGGGAGGGCGCGTAGCGGTGCCTAACGTGGCAGGAAAAACCGCGGTGCAAGCGCGGGAGATGCTGGTAAACGCCCAGTTTAAAGTGAACACCCAGCGGGAATACTCCGATACAGTCGCTGCCGGTAAGGCCACGCGTACCAACCCTAAGGCCGGCCAAAAAGCCAAGAAGAATTCGCAGATAGACCTGTATATTTCTCGCGGTATTGAATATGTGAAGGTGCCGGATCTTGCTGGTAAAGAGGGCGAAAAAGCCGGGATACTCCTCAAAGAAGTAAAACTAAAGATCGCTGAAAGTAGCGAAGAGTATTCCGATGAAGTAGCGAAGGGGAAAATCATCGCTACTGCCCCGGAAGCCGGCACCAGCCTCCGCCACCATAGTGGGGTGAAAGTAATCGTTTCAAAAGGTAAAGAGCCTATCACGCTACCTGATTTTGCGGGCAAGAGCGAAGAAGAAGTCGCGAAAACCTTAAGTGACCTCAAATTGAAGCTGGAGAAAACTACCGAGTTTTCGGATTCGGTTCCGCGCGGGAAAATCATCGGGCAAGAGCCGGCAGCGGGAACTACTTTATACCATGGCGACCAGGTAAAAGTCCGGGTTTCACAAGGACCTGAAATAGTTGAGGTGCCTAACGTGACTGCGCTTAATATGGGACAAGCCAAAAAGAAATTAACCGATCTCGGGTTCCAGGTACAGGTGCAAAAACAACTGTTGGGAATTGCTCCCAACCGGGTTTATTCTCAATCCCCCGGCGGGGGAACCAAGCTAAAACGCGGTTCCACGGTCACTTTGACCTACGTTTAAGCCGAGGTTGCCCAAGGACGCCCCAGCTAGAGGAAGCACTTGGAGACGCCTGCGGGCACGAACCCGGCGGTCTTATACCGTGTATCCCCAGGGCTCTAGGGGTGCGCGCAGAGGATTACCTAAAGTGTCGTGGCGTTTTTGCAGCATTTCTGCCACTTGGAATGCCAACTCCAGCGATTGCTGGTGATTAAGCCGCGGGTCTACCAAGGTTTCGTAGCGATTCTTCAAAGACTCCTCGGTCAAGTGTTCGCTGCCCCCAATGACTTCCGTAACATCATCTCCGGTCAGCTCCACATGGATTCCCCCCGGGATCGTCCCCGCTTCCTGATGTGCGGTAAAGAAATTAGCTACCTCTTGCAGGATCTGTTCAAAACTACGAGTTTTATAACCAGAGGATGAGCTAATAGTGTTGCCATGCATGGGATCGCACATCCAGGTAACCGGACGCCCATCACGCACTTGTGCCTCCAAAAGTGTGGGTAATGCCGACTCTAATTCGTGTGAACCCATGCGAGTAATGAAGGAAAGGCGCCCCGGTTCGGCATCGGGATTGAGTTTATCTTGCAAGCGCGCTAAATCATCTCCACTGGCGTTGGGGCCGATTTTTACCCCGATCGGATTGGCGACTTGCGATAGTTGCTCCACATGAGCCCCATCTATCTGTCGGGTACGCTCCCCGATCCATAGGAAGTGTGCTGAAGTGTCATACAGTTCGCCCGTACGTGAATCTACCCGGGTCATAGCCTGTTCGTATTCTAAAAGCAAAGCTTCGTGGGCACTATAAAAATCTACGGTACGCAGTTCCTCGGCGCTGACGCCGGCGGCATCCATAAAGGAAATCGCCCGGTCAATATCGGAAGCTAGCGCGTCAAAACGTTTATAGGCTGGGTTAGAGATAAAACCCCGGTTCCATTCATGAACTCGATGCAGGTCGGCATAACCACCCTGGGTAAATGCCCTAATCAAGTTCAAAGTGGTTCCCGAACGTGTATAGGTATCTAACAGGCGTGCCGGGTCTGGGCGGCGCGCCTCGGGGGTGAACTCGAAGGAGTTAACCGCATCCCCGCGGTAGGACGGTAGGGTAACTCCGTCGCGGGTTTCGGTGTCGCTAGAACGAGGTTTGGCGTATTGACCAGCCATTCTCCCCATTTTTACAATCGGCAAAGAGGCTCCATAGGTAAGCACAATCGCCATTTGCAAGATAGTCTGGATTTTTAGCCGAACCCGATTCGCGGTTGACTCGGCGAAAGTTTCCGCACAGTCCCCACCGGTAAGCACGAAAGCTTTGCCCTGGCTGGCTTGTCCTAACAGCTCTTTCAGGGCATCTACTTCGCCGGCAAACACCAAAGGAGGACGAGTGCGCAGGTCAGCCAACTTTTCTTGCAGCTGTTCCTGGTCTGGGTAGGTGGGCTGCTGGTTTGCCGGGCAACCTCGCCATGAATTCAGAGCTCTAGTTGTTTTCTCGTCCACGAAATCCACCCTAGTAAGTTTTAGATTTTAAGACGAATAAGTCCGTAAAACGAACTTATTCCCCCAGGGAAGTATCTACCCTACTTTGTGTTGTTTCCCGCCCGTTATGGCGGTCGGTGCTCAGCTAATAGTGCTAATCCACCAGCTAGATCTACCACCAAAAATTTCTTTGGCTCTCGCTGCTGGATGCAGCGAGAGCCAAAGAATTTAAAGCACCAGAACTAGCAGTGCCGACTCACTTTAAAAACCAAGTGAGCTAATAGCTCTAACTAAACCTTAGGCAGGACGTACTTCCTGCCCGATTTCCTTCATCATTTCCTGGAACCAGGGGGCAGTAATATCAAAGGCTTTACCACCCTTGATCCGCGAGAATGCAATCGAGCTCAAAACATCACCGTTCTCTTCATCATGCCCGATCAAGCCCGGTTTACCCTCTAGAGCACACTGCACCGCGTAATCGGTCATCGACTTGATCAGCCGCAGATCCTCTACGCCCGCCGCAGAAGCCCGCGAGAAGTAACCCGATTTTTGCACCATAACCTTTTCTGCTCCGATCCGCTCGGCAAATTGGCGAGCGAACCACTGACCGGGGTTAATCTTGTCAAGCTGCACGTGTCCGAAGGGATCGCGCGGAACCGTCTCTCCCGCCTGTTCCATCTGTTCCACGATTTCGCTGACCCCAGCGCCCTCAGACAGGAAGATGTTTACGTTTCCGACCTCATCCATTACCTTGCGCAGGCGGGTAGCCTCGCCCTCAATATCAATATGCGCCTCCGGCACAAAAATGGCGTGAATATCGCGCGATTCGCGAGTAAGTCCCATAGAGGGCAGCCATTCTTTCTTGTCTAGCAGCTTGCGGTAAGAACGGGCAGTGGCAGCCGTCAAATAGCCACAGTTACGTCCCATTACTTCGTGAATAATCAGTTCACGCGGGTTGGATTGGCATTCGGCAATCACATGTTCAGCGTAAAGCGCGCCGTTATCAGCCGCGGTCCAAGCACCCAGGGACTGGCGCACCGGAATAACATCGTTATCAATAGTCTTGGGCAATCCCACTACCGTCAGTTCGTATGCCGGCTCCTGCTTGAAAAGAGCTAAACACGCTGCGTGCGCGCAACTCTCATCGCCACCGATAGCCGGCAGGACCCATCCCCAGGATTCTC
>NZ_CABTZZ010000044.1 GCF_902489465.1 uncultured Varibaculum sp.
CCATGCTTACCCAAACGTTATCCCTGGGGGCTTTTGGTCTAAAGGCCCCCGTTTCCCCGCTCTCGGCTTGTTTGCCAGATTCTTACCCCCCGGCCCCCGCCCCGATCACCGCCGTATTTGCAGGATTGCTAACCAAGGTTGGGGTGTATGCGATTATCCGGATGCAGGTACTTATTTTCCCGACCTCCCCGGTAGATGTGGTACTGGCGATAGTCGGGATTCTCACTATGATCGTAGGAATCTTGGGGGCAGTTGCCCAGGACGATATTAAACGGTTGCTTTCTTTTACCTTGGTTTCCCATATCGGTTTCATGATTTGGGGGATTTCGCTAGCTAATACCCTGGGAATCGCCTCGGCAGTGTTTTACGTTGTCCACCATATTCTGGTGCAAACCACCTTGTTCTTAGTTGCAGGGATGATGGAGAAAATCGGCGGTTCTACGTCGCTGCGCCGCCTACACTCCTTAGCTAAGATTTCACCGCTGCTGGCGATTTGGTATTTGATTCCGGCTTTCAACCTGGTGGGTTTCCCACCTTTGACTGGTTTTTTGGGAAAACTGGGGCTAGCCGAGGCGACCGCGGCGCGCAACACTCCCCTGGCCTGGGCACTGCTGGCTGCCGGGCTAGTTGCCTCCCTACTGACGCTGTACGTGGTGGTCAAGATCTGGCTACAAACTTTCTGGCAGGGACGTGAATCTGCGCAAGAAAGTGGCGGTGAAGAAGAGGACGCCGTAGATACTTTGAATCCTGCTGCCCGTATTCCCCGGGGAGTCTGGGCGGCAACCGGTTTTCTAACTGCGGTAACGATTGGCCTGTCGGTATTTGCCGATCCGGTCTACACTTTCACCGAACGCGCCACTATCTCTATGACACGCGCTGAATATCAACGCGCGGTTTTGGGAGAAGACGGACGCGGGCACGGGATCTCGAAGCTTTCTTCAGGGAATCGGGAAGATTTAATAGACAAATACAGGGCGGACACCGCTGCAGCTAAAGCCAGTACCCAGAGCTTTGTTTTTGATGTTTTATCACTGTCCCCACGAAAATCATATAGATCTTTACCAGTGAGGGGAGGTAGTAATGACTAGCGACAGCCGCGATGACAGGGCACAGCAAACTATAGCTGCGGCTCCTGCCCTGACTAAAGGGTCTCAGTTACCAGAAGAATCTGGTACGAGCCAAAAGAATAGGAAGCAACAGGGTGAGATTGCCTCCGTCAGCTCTGCGCCTTCGCGCCCAAGTCTGAAACAGCGTCTGCGTACGCTACCGCGGCGCTGCTCCCTAGGGATGAGCATCTGGTTGTTCGTGGTCTGGATACTGCTGATTCGTGACCTGTCCGCTGTTTCTATCGGCGGCGGCGTACTGATCGCGTTGGGTTTGCAAATATTTTTCCCGATGCCGCATGTTAACCCGGTAAAAAGGTTCCGCCCCTTGCAGGTTAGTTGGCTGGTGCTCCGCTTCGGTTGGGATCTTTTGGCTTCTGCTCTGCAAGTAGCTTATGTGGTGCTCAGAAACAAACCTGCCCGTCCGCAGATGATAGAAGTGGAGATGGTGACCCGCTCAGAGTTTTATTTAACCATGGCTTCCGCGATGACCTGCCTGGTACCAGGTTCTTTAGTGGTGAGGGCTCGGATAAACCCTTCGCGAGTAACTTTGCATGTGTTAGATCGTGACCTATCTAAAGGGGCGCGCGGGGTAGAGAAATCTTTACACGCCCTCGAAATGAGAATTGTGAAAGCTTTGGGCAGTAAGGCAGAGATTCAAGAAGCTCAGGAGCGTTTACAACGCTACGAGCAGCTGGTAGCGGAGGGTAAAATTCCCTATTCTGCGCACAGCCAGTATGTCATTGATGATGATGCCCAACCACGACCTGATAGTGAGAGGCAGTAGGCGCTATGACTTGGATTTTTGTTTTAAACTGGGCGATGCTCAGTGTCGCTGAACTGCTGGCTTTGTACGTGCTGTGGCGCGGACCAGGAATTTTGAATCGTACCGTGGCCTTGGATCTATTAACCGCGATCACCATCGGGATTATTTGTTTGGTGTCAGTGACCGGGGAGCGCGATGACACTATGCAGGTTGTACTGGTGTTGACTTTGGTGAGTTTCTTGACTGCAACGGCGGTGGCGCGGATTATTGGGCAACGTTCCGCAACCGAACAGGCACAAGATGCTGATCCAAACGTGGCTAAGAAACCGGAACCGAAAGCGGACGCTGTTAGTGCGAAAGGAGGACGTGATGAGTGAAAGCTGGTCCAACGCCCTCACCTACCTGGGGATAGCGATTTTAACTCTAGGGTCTGCGTTGACTCTGATTGCTGCCATTGGAGTAGTTAAATTGCCAACTTTGCTGCAAAGGCAACACGCTGCCACAAAACCGCAGTTAACCGGGTTTATTTTGACCTGTCTGGGCTTGGTGGCTATTCGGCAAACCTGGTCGTGGCTGACTGTAGTACTGCTAGCGATCGTGCTGCAAACTCTGACGGCACCGATTGGTGCGCACCTGATCGGTAGAACTGCTAAGCAACGCGGAGATATCAAAGATGCTGGTGAAACGGTTTATCGCCACCTGCATTTGCCACTTCCCGGTAAGGATGTGTCTGCTATAACCCGAGACAGTTAAAATCATGTATAGCCGTAAGCAAAATAAAAATCGCTCTCAATGTAGTTTTTATTATGCATTGGATGCTGTATTTGATACCTGAATGCTGTTTTCTCTGAGGTCTGAAGCAAAACACCTTGTTAACAATATCTAGATATACATGTTTACGATATTGCTAATCTCCGACACGGTAGCTATCCTGGAGTGAGCTGTATTTTTAGAATCGGGGGTAAGTGATGGAGCGTTTTATCGGGCGCGAACGCGAGCTAGAAGCGCTGGAGAGAGCGTGGGGAAGTGATCGTTTCGAGCTCACCGTTGTCTATGGGCGCCGCCGGGTCGGAAAAACCCGTCTGATTAGGGAATATATTGCCGATAAGCCCTCTGTATATTTTATGGCGCTGGAGGCCGATAAGAAGACAAACTTGAACAGCTTTTCCCGTACGTTTTCCCAGTTCCAAGCCTCGAACGAGCCAGGTTTGACGGCCTCGCGGGCAGGTTACAGTTCTTTTGAGGATCTATTCGCTGATATGGCGGATACTGCTCGCCACACCCCGTTTGTGCTAGTAATCGATGAGTTTCCGTACTTGGCGGCGAGTTGGCCACCGATTTCTTCGCTATTGCAGAAGTTTTGCGATTCTCAATGGGCAGGGACAGGACTGCATCTGATTTTGTGCGGGTCGTCGATGAGTTTCATGGAGCGACAAGTCCTCTCCGCGAAAAGCCCCCTGTATGGGCGGCGTACCGGTCAGATTCGCTTGCGACCTTTCGATTTTTTGGATACCGAGGATTTTCTCTCCCCTCTACCCCGTTTGGATGCCGCAGTTCTTTACGCTGCTACCGGTGGCGTGGCGGAATACCTCGACTTTATAGATACCAGTACAGGCGCTGCCGAGAACCTGTCGAAACTATTCTTTGATCCCAGCGGCCGCCTGGTGGAAGAACCGGGAAACCTACTAAAACAAGAACTGCGAGAGCCAAAACGCTACAGCTCTATTTTGCGCGCGATTTCTGACGGAGCCTCAAAACACAATCAAATCGCTACAAAAACCGGGATTCCTACCGGGGTTCTGACGAACTACCTCGGCGCCCTAATGGATCTGGGTATCGTGGATAAACAAATTCCCTGGAATGCGACAATGAAAATGGGCGGGCGAAAAACCATTTATCGGATTCAAGACGGCTGTTTCCGTTTTTGGTACCAATTCGTGCAACCCAACCTTTCGACTATAGAGTTGGGTGCGGGTTTAGCAGCTCTGGAAGCGAACGTCATTCCCGGACTCAACAGTTTCATGGGGCTGGGCTTCGAGCAGATTGTCGCGGATCTTTTCGACCGCGACAATGCCGCTGGAAAGCTAGTCGAGCTGTACCAAAATCGTGCCCGCTGGTGGGGTAGCGACCCGAAAACGCATCAATCCGAAGAAATCGATCTAGTCGCCGGAGGGAATAAATCTACTCTGTTTATCGAAGCTAAGTGGTCCAGTCAACCCGTCGGCATTGATGTCCTGAAAACCCTAGAAAACCGCAGTAAACTAGTCAAACACCACAAGACACCCCGCTACGCTGTCTACGCAAAGTCAGGATTCACCCCCGAATTAGCCCGCCACGCGCAAGGGCGCGAGGACGTGAGGCTGCACAGTTTCCTAGAAAAATAGCCACGGGTTTGCGAGACCTGGTCAGAGCATTTTTCGTGACTATCTAGAATCGCTATCTGTTCGGGGGAGGTATGAGCTTAAAAGAATGCGCGCGAAGAAGCATAAAGCTCATCGTATGTCATCGTTTTCATCCATGGAATAGTCACTAACCGTTATATCCATGTTCGCCATGACAAACATAGTCCCACCCAGGCACGATCCCCGCAGGTGCGGGGCATTACGCATTAATCGCTAAAACCGCTCTATTCCTATTATGAGGACAACTACCTATTGAAATGTCATCCTCTGTATAATTCTAAAAACTAGATCATCAATGATTAGCTAGATTCGCACGCAACTTATGATCCGCGGCGACGCAAGGATTTCCCCACCTGCTCTAGCCACTCCAAACGATTTGACGTAGCCGGAACTTGAACCACGGAAGTTGTTTCCATTCCCAGTGGCAACAGTCGACGTACGGTCAGTTGAACCTGTTCTGAAGTGTATTCGTGTTGGAAAGTAGGGATATCAAATAGCTCATTATCGCTGCCAATTCCTAAATAAAATGGAAAACTAGGGGCAAAAGCTTTACGGCCAAGATAAGTAACAAACTTTGGAGCAGCTAAAGCTGTATCAATTTCTTCAGCGTGTTCATTCACGAAAATTCGGACGATAAACTCAGCATTCGATAGATACGTGCGATGGGCAATGGCGTTACCATGTTGAGAATCCGGAGAAAACAGTAAATCTTTTTTGGGGGCTTGCCTTCGTTCCAATAAAACATATAGACGTCTAGAAAAATCCCAAGATTCTGGACGTGAGCCGATGATTTGAAATTCATCTATCAACCGACCGAGATTGTCTTCCCTTACATCGAAAGTAAGGTTATCCAGCCAAGCAGGAAGTTGCCCCCGCTCAAACCCCAACGCCGCTGCTATCAGACCAATTAGCGCTGATCGTCTTGGGTATCTTTGGGTTCTTGAAACATTGCCTGACACTTTCGGTCCCGCCCAGCTCTGCAAGGGACCTGCTAACCGCAAATAAATTGAAGTCATTTTCTTATCCAGGAAATTATCTGGTCAATCAGTTCATTCTTGGTTACAACCGATAGATTCTGGGTTTCATTTTCTGCGCACACCTTGAAATCTAAACTATCCAGATCCTCGTAAGAGCCTGATAGGACGGTTATTCCTCTAAAATTATCTGGATCAAAACGGCGCGCCGAAACGAACTGTTCCTGCAAGCGCTGAATCGTAGCTGCTACGTAGCCGCCTTCGGGAGCTGCCTGAACCGGATTTTCAAAATCGTACGCAATTCTATGTGCTTGTTCCTCCGCCAAAACTAATGCAGGTACTACGTAAGGAGCGGTTACATTCTTCTTACCACTAGGAAGAGCATAAATTAAAGCATCTATCATCGCGCGTAAGTTAGTGATGCTATCATCCCTATCAAATCCGGTCCATGAACGGTGAAGCTGAGCCTTGTCAATAGTTGCTGTGCGATAAAAACATCCGCTTGTATATAACGCCGTACCTAAATACGTCGATCCAGCGCCTTGTTTTTCATTTGGATAATCATCTACGGTTGAAAAATAATCGGTTTCAATAGCTGCCGCATGGGTGGAGACTGCTGGAGATACTGCAATCGCTGCTTCAGTGTTCTTGCTAGGCAGCTTGGCAAACATACGTCCAAAAGCAGCAATTGCTAGGGATCCTGTTTTCCCATCTTCGATAAAATCCCCTGATTCTTCGCTTGCAATCTGTGCAGCGCAAGTCTCTATTTCTTCTGCGCTCAACCAAATTGATTGCCGCTGCTCCTTGGGATTACTGCTATCGCGTCTTTCTTCATCCGATTTTTTAGAGGATTTAGCCCCGGTGTCACTTACGTCTCTACTTACAGAGGCTTTTTCAGATTTAACTAAAGCCCGTAGTGCCTCACCGGCCTTCATAACTGCTTGTCGAATCTCTAAATCGGGATTTATCTCTTTAGATCTCTTCCCGATTAGCTCGGCCAAGTTCCCAGATCGTACTGAGATATCTCTCGATTTTTGTTCATAAGAGATCCTCACTTGGCGTTTAATTGCCTGCGAAGAAATACTACTTCGTAGAACCCCTCCTTGTAGAAGGTGCTTAGGAGTTCCTGTATCGTCACGATTTACATTTGACCAGGGTAACGAGAATATCGTATGTATTGTCAAGAAGTTGGACATGATCAAGAACCTTTCGCTTGTTTATATTTTCTATTAATAGTTACCCGCGCGCAGGAACATAACCGTAATAGTCACGAACCATAGCCTGCCGCACTTTTTTCGATTGCGGAGTGACTCCGTCGCCCCAGTGGACTAAAATCCGAGCAAGGGCGTAATAGTTCAGAGGAATCTCCGCTTTCTTACATAATGAAAGAAGACCCCTGATGACCAGCACTGCCTGCTCAATATCCAGAAACTGAATAACCCGTAATCGACTTGCGATTGCATCCGGTTTGGCCGGATCATTCGCACTGTAATCACCGCCGAGTTCTGAAAGTTTTCTAGATGCTAGAGCAAAGGATTGGCCTACCCTAAGAGGATTTTCCTTGTTCGTCTGGGGAATCTCAGGAAACATAGCCGTTAGGGCAGCAGCACGTAGCACAGCTGTTTGATCCCTTACGGCATCATCACAGTATGGTAAAACGTAGGGAAATGCGTAACTTTCGGTGTAAGGGGAAATACCTTTTCTAATAGCTGCTATAAGTTTTCGATTTTGGCTAGATGAATTGCTATTTTCCCTGGATACCAGGATTAATGAAATAAGACTTTCCCACGATTCACGATTAGACATTATTTTTTACTTCTCCCTGAGTTGCCAATGCGATCCCTAGCATTTTGGCTGTTGATGTCCTCAAAAAGCTACCCACAGTTTCCACTTGCGGCAACATTACCTCCTCATAAGGACTAACGATGCAACGATAGGCATCGATAGCAGCCTTCTGAGCTAATCTCATAATCTCGGCAACCGGTATGGAACCACCTAAATTAGCAATATATACCTCGAGTTTTGGATACAAAATGCGCCAAAATTCTGATGACGCATCAGCCTGCAGATTTTTTAGTTGCGGTAATCTAGGCTCACGGTTTGCCAAGTTTCCG
Organism: uncultured Varibaculum sp.; assembly: GCF_902489465.1. GTDB lineage: Bacteria > Actinomycetota > Actinomycetes > Actinomycetales > Actinomycetaceae > Varibaculum. The sequence goes on from NZ_CABTZZ010000044.1 coordinate 7,360, forward strand.
CTGCTTGCGCGGTCAGAAAAAACCTGTTTCAATTTTCGATGCATCTTATCAATAAAACTTGCCACTTCTTGAACATCATCGTCTGTTTTATCGTTACCAACCCAGATTCGGGGATTATCCGGTATGAAAAAATCTGATGCCCTAACAACTGGAGATGAACTTGTACCCCCAATGAGATGTCTTAAGAACGCAATTCTCGATTCTTCGCTAGGGTTCCATATTCGTTCCTGTATTTCGCATTGCTCACGCAATCGCCGGGGATTTCCCTGAGAAGTCCAATCAACTGCAAGCTGAGTGGCATCCCTGTCCAACTCAACTCTAACAACCTGGGATTTTCCCTTATTATTCACCGAGTACAGATACATGGGATCCAGTTCGTTACGAGCATCCCACCATTTTTTTCTGATGCCTTTAGCTCGAGACTTGTTGCTTAGGTCCCCTCCTTGCTCTGGTAATAGCCACTTCTCAGGAATTCCCCCAGTTTTTACCTCAACTAGACAATGATCATCCCAGGTGCATGCTGCAGCATTGGAACTCCATGTTGCATTCCAAAAAGCATCATTTACTCCTGGGCATGGTTCACGTTTAGCCCAGGCAGGTAATGCGGAAGACTTAACCCATTTTTTTGGAATGTTGAGTAACAAAGTTGAATAGATCGATTCATCAAACCAAAACACTTCCGTGGCTGTGTTATCTCTTCCCACGAAGCGTAACCCTGGCGAACCCATTTCACACTTTCTACCCACATACTTGTTGTTTCCAGCAGGCGAATAATGATGAAATATGAGAAGTGTCAAGAGCGCTGCGGGTAAATCTAGAACCTTTTTCTGCGTCATTCCGAAGTTCCAAAACTGTTCGGCTTCATCCCCGGGCATCGAAGGTAAGAGCTTTTTCACCGCACCTTTTGGTTTCTCTTCTGGATTTACAGGCTGCTGTAGAAAAGGATTATCTGCATCAAAGGGATTGCAATAGGGCGCTAATTTCTTAATCGCCTCGTCAACTGCTAATTGATCTGGGTGAGGTCTAGAGGAGTCTTGCCTAAATCGTTCTGCCACCACAACTATGTCTCGCAAAAAACGGAGTACCGCACCAACCTGAAAACCTGATCCCACGAAAAGATCTTTTGTGTGCAGAACCTGGGTTTCTTCAGCACAAGTCAGGGGCGACAATAAAACCTCTCTTGGAGTCATCAATCCACGCGTGGTGGGAATCCACTTTTCATCTACCAATACATTGATATTGCTTCCCATAGTTCTCCCCCATGATACCAGCAGAATACTAGGATACAAGACACGCGTCAATAATTTTGATACCGTAATTTTGTACCCCCGCAGGAGCGAGGAAAAAACAATGCCACAAGGCACGCAGAACTACCCCCAGCCATTGGGGAATAACACTGCGATACTATCAGAACACAGGAAAATACCATGCCGTTTTTAACCCTGATTCCAGTTCACGAAATACTCGCGCAAGCATACTCGAGCATTGCTGTTGAGAAATTACAGAAACCAAACAGGCGAAGGCTAGACATTAACAATCCTGATACGCGCCACAGATTAGTCATGGGGATTTTCGGAAATCTTGGCGAGAATCCACGCTCAGACAACAATATTCTTTTCCGCGTTGAGCAACAGCCTGCAAAAGCCCCAGCTTTCCTTATCCGTTCTGACATAGCTCCGGATCCTGCAAAGTTAACTCCGAACAGCCAAACACGGATTATTGAAAATACCGAACTACAACCTAAAAAAGTGGTGGCTTTTCGTTTAAGTATCAATGCAATTCGTAGGCACACCAAAAAAATTAATGGAGAAAAAATTGTAGAGGCGATTCCGGTAAGAGCGGACAATTGCTCGGAAAACAGCAATTACGGTGACTTGAACTATTGGTTGCAACAAAAACTTTCACCTGGACTTTCAGACGTTAGTATTCTTAACCATCAACGGGAGGTAATACACTCTTCAAAAGATTTAAAATCTAAAGGAAAGACGATCCAGATCGATTTGATTGATGGGGTTGGAATAATAGAGGAGGTGAGCGCATTAGAAAATATGCTTAACAAGGGAGTAGGGCGAGCAAAAGCTTATGGGTGCGGACTGCTCACTATCAAAGTGTTGCGATAAGTATGTCCACATCATTTCAAGATTTTTGGGCAAAATATGACCCTGTCACTGGTGCCACATATCCCGCTATACTACATCTCTTAGACACCGCCACTGCCGCAATCGCTGTATATCAAGTTTGGCTGCGAGCAGGTTTGCAAACCCGCTTGAATGACTGCCTCGGTACTGAATCAGTTAAGAAATTGGCTCTAATTGCGGCGTCACATGACCTGGGAAAAATAAACCCGGTGTTCCAAGGACAGTTGGCTGTTAAATCCAATGTTTCTTCTGTCGGTACACAAGATGACGATCAAAAGCCATTTACGATTCAGTTTGCAAAATCTGTGTTATCAAATCTGGACTCCTCCAAGTTCAGACGTCCCGAAGCCGGAGGGGCAATCGCTCGCAACTCTTCGATACGCCGACATGAGCAAGTGGCGGCATTAGACTTTTTCGAATGCGAATCCGGACTCAGCAACCTGTACGCAAGCCCTAACTGGTTGGGACTTGCTTGTTTGGGTCACCATGGAACTTTTCGTGTCCCTCGACGCACTGAGAGCACGAAGGAATTTAGAGGGGGCGAATGGAAAAATATCCGCATTGCATATCGCAAAATTCTAGAACGAGAAATTGGTGTTTCCTATGAAAGTCTCCCGGCTGATCTATCCCCCATTGATACGCTACTCGTTTCAGGTATAACTATTATTTCGGATCGCTTAGCATCAGGAAATGATTGGGTAACTGAACAGCGAAAAGTATTGGAAAATAATCCCCTGAACCAATTCCTGCTTGACAAATGGATAATCACTAGTTACGAACGAATGGAACGTAGAGTTCGCCGTCTTCTGGGCACGTTTGTTCCGCTAAAGGATCCCTCGAGTACTTTATTTGGAAAATGGAAACTCCGACCCGCGCAATTAGCGGTTCGCGATATGGATGCAGGGCTGCTAACGATAATGGCGCCTACCGGTTCAGGAAAAACAGAAGCGGCACTGCTACGCCATCACGCAAACGGTTACCAGCATGAACGGTTAATTTTTTTACTCCCTACTCAGGCAACTTCTAACGCGATAATGGAGCGCTTTCAGCTGCTACTAAAAGAGACTGGAAACATAGCCTCGCTTGCGCATGGGATGGCTGTTTTAGAAGAGTTTTACAATCAGCCGCTTGAAGATGCTTACATCGGGACAGATCTAGTCACTGATTCTCTTCACCCAACCGATTTTGTCCGGCAAGGATCCGCTCGATTACTTGCGCCTATTTGCGTGGGCACTGTTGATCAGCTTGCAATGGCAGCTTTACCCTTGAAGTGGACACATTTACGACTTACCGCCCTCGCAAATGCACACATCGTAATTGACGAGGTTCATACCTTAGATGCCTATCAGACTGAATTACTAAAACCTATTCTCCACTGGCTTGGAATATTAGGCACCAGGGTAACGTTGCTTTCTGCCACTTTAGCTGACGAACAACTCAAGCAGCTAATTGGGTCATATTCGGAGGGAGAAAAGACCGCGATAAAAACAACAGTTCCCATAGTTCCTGCACCCAGCTTTCCATCGGTTCTATTAACAAATAAGGGTTCAACCAAGAAAAAAGTTCTAACGCCCGAAAAACGATATCAAATTGATTACCAGCTAGATTTTGAGAAAGGTAAAAACAGCTACAAGCACCTCGCAGAGTCGCACATCCAATGGCATGAACATGTTCGTAAAAGATTTCCTAGAGCACGCATAGGTATTTTCACAAACGCCATAAAAAATGCCCAAGAAATCGCATTTGAAATAAAACAATCAGGGCAAAAAGTAATCGTTCTACACTCTAGAATGACTGCGGCTCATAAGTCGCTTGTTTCCGATAATCTAACTAAGTTCCTCGGTCCCGGTTCTACTATTCAGGGGTTAACAGTGATTGGCACTCAAGCTATTGAAGCTTCCCTTGATATAGATTTTGATCTAATAAGTTCAGACTTGGCTCCAGCTGCTTCATTGATTCAGAGAGCCGGCAGATGTTGGCGCCGAGAAGATGCGGATCGTACATCGCGAATACCAGGCGTCAGTAACCTGTTCATGCACATAGCTTCGGGTACAAATTTTGAGAGTGAAATTTTTGCTAGTTGGGGTTTCCCCTATCCCCGAGCGGCAATGCTTAGAACCTTTGAATGGCTGCGCAAACATCGCGGATCTATAGAAGTTCCATCACAAATACAGGAATTCGTTGATGAGGCTTGGGTTAGCTACAACTCTCTCGGAAGCGAAGCGGATTTTGAGAGCATAGCGGCAGATGGAATTAAAACTATGAGAGCAGAGTATTGGACCGAACCACTTACAAACCTGCTAGGCGAAGACTGGATAACTCTGACCAGTTTTGAAAAACTAACCGGCCCATTAGGAAATAAAGAGAACGCTCAGGGCGAAACTCCGCTGACACGTTTTACAGATCGTCCCAAAGCTTTTGTCATTGCCTGCGGATCACAAGCAAATGTTCCCGGCGCCACCTCAAAAGAACATTTAGAGAAACTAATAAATATACCGCGCAAAGAATGGGAAGTTAGGAGCTACCACAAGGCGCTGCTTGATGCACTCAGAGCGGAAATTCCTATCTCAGCGAGTACAGTAGTACGAAAGTTTGAAAATAACAGCGGTTATACCACGCTGATCGATGAGTCAGCTCCCGCTTTATTACGGGGGAAATATATTTTAGATTTTGATAACACGGGGACAGATTCTTCCCGATTGTTACGCTATGACCCAACCTTAGGATTAATAGTAGATTCATAAAAACCCTATTTGAAAGGCACAGTCGTGTCCTACTCCGACCAAGCTCTAATATTTGCAAAAATACCCGTTAACCACCAGATACGTGAGGAGGATCGTATCTCCTTTCTATATCTTGAATACTGCCGCATAGAACAGAATCGCACTGGAGTAGTTGCCCTAAGAGAATACGAAGACGATATCCGGACAAAACTGATACAAATTCCCGTTGCAGGTATCGCTGTACTGTTTCTTGGTCCCGGAACTTCAATTACCCAACCAGCGATTGCTAGCTGTACTCGTGCCGGATTGACGATAGTTTTCACGGGGGAGAACGGCATCCCATACTATTCACATGCAACTGCCTTAACTAGCTCTGCGCGTTGGGCTATTGCGCAAGCACGGTTGGTCGCTAACGAAAAGTACGCCCGTCAAGCCGCAAAAAAGCTATACAAAAATCAACTAAGCATCGATATAAATGCGGATTTAACAATCAGTCAGATGAGAGGGATTGAAGGGCAATTGGTCCGAAAACTCTATCGAGATATGTCGCGCAAATACGGAATCACGAATTTTAGAAGAGATACTAAATCTGGGGATCAGGTTAATATGGCACTTAACATGTTAGGAGGAATAATTTATGGCTGCGCAGCCTCCGCTTGCGCAGCATTATCAGTAAATCCCGCCCTCGGGATAATTCATAGAGGTGATGCTAGGGCACTCCTATTCGACCTAGCTGATCAATACAAACCAAAGTTGGTAATCCCGCTTGCATTTCGTGCTTTAGATCAGACCGACCCCATGACGTGGAGTAGGCGTGAACTCCGTAGACACCTACATAAAGATTTGATTCTGACAAAAATGATTTCTCTATTAATGGAACTTTTCCAACCTTTCCTTCCCAAAATTAATGATGATCGACTTATTAATGACAGAGGAGAAGTTAAAGGCCACTTATCTTGGGGGGATGGTGTCTGATGTTCGTAACCTTATGTTGCGAGGTGCTACCTCCGCATGTAACTGGCTATATCTCACGCTTTTTGACTGAGGTAAACACCGGAGTTTACGTTGGACGGGTTACCTCCCGAATTGCTGAAAATTTGTGGGAACGCTGTTGTGAAGCAGCCTGCAATGGCAGGCTAACAATGATTGCTTCTAGCAATGAACGTGAACAAGGATTCACAGTAAAAACATTAAATAGTGGCAAACTTGAGCTTATTGATTTCGATGGACTCGTGCTTATCGAGAAACCTTCTCTTGTAAGGGGCAATCGAGAATAATCAGGTTTTAGATGCTAGTTAAACAATATCGCCAACGGTTAATCTAAAATTGCCTGTGAGATAGTGTATTCCCCGCGCGAGCGGGGGTAATTCCAGGATCGCTAACACCACCAGTAGGAGGTGTTCGTATTCCCCGCGCGAGCGGGGGTAATTCCACCAGGCGCCCAGTAGGACTGCTAAGCGTAGTGTATTCCCCGCGCGAGCGGGGGTAATTCCA
>NZ_CABTZZ010000045.1 GCF_902489465.1 uncultured Varibaculum sp.
CCCCCCGCCAGCGGCGCGGAGCCCCATCCAGCATGTCTACCCCCACAAACAACATGGCGTGAGTCATTAGGGATTCACGGGAGAGCAGGCGTTCTTCCTTGTCCATCCCAAAATCCACTCCGTAAACCGCGCCATAGTCATAGAGATTCTTATCCCACAGCGACAGTTCCCTATCTGCTTGCTGCTCGGTGTCACAACCGAACCACACCGGTTTTCCGGCCTGCAATACCGTGGCCGCACAATCTTTCATCACCTGGATGGGGACGTTCAAGTAACGCACCGGGGCAGCACCCAGCACATTGCCCAGGCGATCCACGGTATAGGTCTTTCCGTACGGGTTAGCTTCCCGCGGATCATTCACCAAGCATACATAGTTGCGCAGGTCATTGACGATATATTTATCGGCGAACTCTTGGGGAGTAACCTCCCCTAGACGCTCGAACTTGTTGTCTTTATCGTTATATTGCCAAACAAACTTTTCCGGCGGGGTTCCCAAATGGATATTCAAAATCCGGTGCACCCCACTGAGTAAACGTGCCTTTACCTCCCCGACAGTTTCGGGATTATTGTGCGCGGCTTTCCGCACCGCGAGGGCGCCCTCCCGCAAGTAACGCTCCAAGATACGATCCATTTTCCGCGAATTAGAGGAGGATTCAGTTTCCGGCATTGCCCACTGGGGCACTACCCCGTATTTATCCACCAGCGCCACAAACATATTCCACTGGCCACCGTCCCCAATCGGGTCAGACAGCAGGTGAGCCACTGTACGGTCATCCAGGTCGCGATCGGCCAGCTCAATTTGAGATTCTAGGAAGTAGTTCGCTTTTTCTAGTTTGTCCCAATAGAACAGGTAGGTCTGGGAGAATTCGAAGTTCTCTACGTTTAACCGCTTGATCATGGATGAACGCAGCAGGTTTAGACCGGCGAATAGCCAGCAGCGTCCCGATTTCTTTTGGTTAGCCACCGGCCATGCATCTAGCTTGTGGGACATGGAACGGTCAGCGAACGCAACTACCTGGTGATTTTGTGCCACTTTATCAATATCGGTGCTGGTTACAGCATTTTGCATTAGCTTGCCGTGTAGATCCGCGCCAAATTCATTGCGCATTTCCGCTAGCATTTCTGGGGTTAGCTTTGCTTCCCGTTCGCTCACTGTTCCTCCTACATTCGGGCGCTATGCGCCATTTTCTAGGGTGAAAACCATTTAGATAGCTACCAAAATGCTGCCCTAAACCCCGGTTTCACCTTTTTCTTTCTTAGTTCCAAAATAGCCCATCGATCTCACTTAGTTAATTTAGGGCGCTTAACGCTGTGAGACCCACGTGGCTCCACTGGGTTGGACTTAAACATTTTGCGACGAGGATGCATACCGGTATTTCCGACGGCTATCTGGGTTGCGGGGTATTCTTTTTTAAACCTCTATTGGTTTTCCTCTAGGCCTGCGAGCAGTTCCTCTACCTGTTTAATCCAGATCCGTCCGGAAATATCGGAGGGCATCCGCAGGTCAGAGCGGGGACTAAGACCAAATCCAGCAGTTATTCCCGGTCCGCCAGGCACGCAAGTCCGCTTAAACTGGGAAGTAAAGAAGCGGCGCAATAACTCGCGCAGCCAGCGCAAAATAGTTTCCAGACCATATTGGTGACGATCTGATTCCGGCAGATCTGCCGGCCAAACCCCGTTATCTTTATCTCGCCAGGCTTGCCAAGCCAGATAAGCAATATCGCGGGGTTCGCGCCCTAAAAGCAGGTGGTAGAGGAAGAACTCGTGTAGCTCGTAGGGGCCAATAGTGTCCTGGGTGGATTGGAGTTTTTCTCCGCCTCCCGGTATCAGTTCCGGGGAAATTTCTTGCGCCAAAATATCTTGCAGGACTCTAGTGCACGCATCGCCGAACCGGTTTTCCCGGCAAGCCCAGCGGATCATAGTTTGCAACATAGTTTTCGGGATCCCGGGATTAACTGAATAATGCGACATATGGTCGCCCACCCCATAGGTGCACCACCCGAGAGCCGCCTCCGATAAATCTCCAGTACCAATCACCAGTCCACCCTGATGGTTAGCAATCCGGAACAGGTAATCGGTGCGCAGTCCGGCTTGCACGTTCTCGAAGGTCACGTCATATTGGGCGGCGCCGTCTGCGAAGGGATGCCCCATGTCGGCGAGCATTTGCCGGGCAGCGGGGCGAATATCGATTTCCTCGCATTTGATACCTAAGGATTCACACAACCTATATGCGTGAGATTTTGTTCCTTCCGAGGTGGCAAAACCGGGCAGGGTATAGGCCAAAATTTGGGATTTTTCGAGGCCGAGCCGAACGACAACTTCGCTGCATACCAAAAGTGCCTGGGTGGAATCCAGACCGCCCGATACCCCCAACACCATTTTGGGGTTCCCGACTGCCTGTAAACGTTTTTTTAACCCGTAAACTTGAATCTCGAACGCCTGTTGACATGCGAGGTCGATACCCTCTTGATCCGCTGGTAAGAATGGGAATCTCGCCGGAGAGGGACACAGCGCAACCTGCACATCCTGCGAAGTCGCGACATTAGAAACATTTGCCCATGGATCGAAAGGTACTGCCGCCCCGGCCGCTCCTACTCCCAGACGAATCTTCACTTCCCAGGTTTTTTCGATTTTCCCGGCTTGAGTATCTGCGAAACCGCTTTCGCGCCGCCTACGATTGGCGAGGGCGGTCAGATCAATATCGGCGAGGGCAATCTGGGTTTCGACGGGGAACAGCGCAGTTTCCGCTAATTTAGAGCCATCTTGGTAGATAAAGGTTCGTCCATCCCAAGCCGAATCGGAGGAGGATTCTCCATTGCCGGCTCCCGCGCTCACATAGGCGCAAATCCCGCGTCGCGAAGTAGCTCTTGCCATGAGTAACTGTTGTTCTCCGCCCTCTAAAGTAGCAGGATAGGCCGCAGGATTTACGATTACGCTTGCCCCTTGCAAGGCAAGAGACAGCGCCAGTGGACGCGCCGCCACGGCGTCGCAGCCAACTTCTGCCCCTACCGACAGGCCAGCCACGTCCTCGATATGAACAATCCCATTTCCGATGGGAGCCTCACTGGCTCCCGGAACCTGGGGTGCATACCAGCTCGCATCTGCAGGAAGGTGCGCGCCGGAAGTAAAATAGCGTTTTTCATAAGCGGCGCTAGAGGGGAAAACTTTCGGAGTTAGAGCAATAACTTTCCCCCGCGCCAAGAACACCGCGCAATCATAGATTTGTCTTGCTATCCGCAGCGGAGCGCCAACCACGATTAGCTCGGCGCAATCTGAAGTCGCCTTAGCTAGTATTTCTATCCCTTTTTCCACGCTTGCTAATAGACGCTCAGAAAACACCAGGTCATCAAGGGTGTATCCGGAGATGCACATCTCCGGAAATACTGCTACACAAGCACCTTGCCGGGCAGCTTGGCGAGCTGCTGCCGCGATTTCCGGTACGTTCCGATCCGGCTCGCCGGGATGGCTGGGAATAGTAATGGCCGCAACCCGGGCGAAACCGTGCTCATAGGGGCTAGAAAAAGTCATGTACATATTATTGCACTCACCCTCACTGGCATCTGTCTCCTAAATGTAATCAGCGTCTAATTAGAGGGCGTTGATTTAGTAAGCGTCGGGGTAAATGTGTAGAATCATTGAAGTCCAGCCCCGATAGCTCAGTGGATAGAGCGTTCGCCTCCGGAGCGAAAGGCCGCAGGTTCGAATCCTGTTCGGGGCACCAAATGTTTTCTGCGAAATTATTCCCCTATCTGCTAGTTACTGCCCCTACCTGCAACCTGGACAGGGTCTTAACTAGCTGACAGTCGGCAGTGAATTATCTTTCTCCATCAAGGACACGCCTGTTACCAAGGTCGGGCGGGGAAAGGTTTTATCCGAGTAGGCTAGGCACGCATTAACTGGTGTTTTCCCCTAGAGTGGAAGCAGCCCGGAAACTGCCCAACCCTACCCAGACAGGTGTCCCCTACAAGGAGCAGCAATGCGCAAGTTCGCTTTTTTGGATCTAGACGGAACCATAATTGACCATAACCAGGTGATTAGCTCGAAAGTAAAGGAAGCTATCACCACCGCCACTGCGAATGGACACAAAGTTTTTATCGCCACCGGCCGTTCCTATCCGGAGCTGTATCCCTCCCTATTCTCCCTACCCTTTTCCGGCCTGATAACCGCCAACGGAGCCTACGTAGAAGTTGGAGACCAGGTGTTAGCCAGTCATTCTATCGACCAGGACGGCATCACCGAGTGGACAGATTATTTTCGCCGCTCCGGCGCCACCTGGATTTGGCAAGGTAAAGACCACTTTCACCCCTCCGAAACCTTCCTGGATTTTTTCCGCCTCTCCGGCAAATCTGACCGTGCCACTACTGGGGATTGGTCTGCCTACCTTGAACAGATCACGCCTTACCTAGCCAGTGGAATCCCGACTTCTGCCGGAAAATGTATGTTCTACCTATCCCCGGAAGCGCCCTCTAGCTTTGAAGAAGCCTGCCGGCTATTCGGGGATCGCTACATGGTAATCCCCGGGTCAGTTTCCGTACCCGTAGGAGAAGTGGTGGAGCTGGGGATAAAAGGGGTTAATAAAGGTACCGCCATGCAGGAAGTCCTCCACCACTTTGGCGCAGATCCATCTCAGGCACTCGCGATCGGAGATTCCGCAAACGACTATGAGATGGTGCGGGAAGCAGGCATCGGGGTCTGCCTGGCAGGCGGGGCAGAAAAACTTAGCAACATTGCCAACTGGGTCGCTCCCCCGATTGAAGAGGACGCAGTGGCGGTCGCCTTTGAACGTTTCGGTTTATTAGATCCCGCTTAGGGATTAAAAGAACTTATATCCTTCCAGATCGGTAAAGGTGAATCCTTTCCCGGTAGAAACGTTTACGCAGGTAGCGTCGGTGCCTCCGAAAGTGCAGGCGTATTTACCTAGCTGAGTGTATTGACCTGTTCCCAGTGGCTGCAGATCAAAGCGTTTACCGCTGTTGTCTCTTTGACCAGATTTCACGTCTTGATACAGCGGTGTAGTGCCGTTTACACACCCACCAATACCAGAGGAACTATCCCACACTCCCAGCACAGACAGGCGAAGATCACCCTGTTTACACTTTCCGACGTTACCGGCAGCATCAAAATTGCTGGCGGTAGCACAAACCACGCCGCTGCCACTAGCGAGAGCACCCGAACCATCAGCTGCCAAGGGAACTAGTGGCGGTATGCCATCCTCAAGTTTTTCCGCAATGGTACAAACCACAATCCCGGATTGAGAGCGGAAAGTTACTCGCTTTTTGTCCCCTCCCAATTGTGCCGGAGTCACTGGTTGTGCCGCTAACACTTTTTTGACCTGCTCAGTTTGGGTAGTCGCAACCGGTTTAGGCTCGGGAGCCGCCACGGTTTCAGTGGTCTCTGCCTGAGATCCCAGCGGAACCGCCGATGGCACCTTTCCAGTACTAAGCCGCACTATCTGCCAACTAACTAAAGCAATTAAAACCAGGATTACCAGTCCATACAACAGCCACAGCGGGGAACGCCGAGAGGATGCTACTTGCGGAGAATTATCTTCTGCTTCACCAGAGCTTGCAGTGTTCAATGTTGAGGAAGCGGTTACCTCTGGGCTAGTTGGCGCTAATCCGCTAGGGGTAACTGCCTGAGGCTGCGCGGAAGTGAAGCTATTTTGCGGTGTCGGCAGGTTACTGGGCATTGTGCCATAAACCGAAGCGGGGGCATCATAGCCCACTGCTGCTGCCGGCAAGTCAGCACGGGGGCTCACCTGCTCTGAAGCAGGAGAGGGCGCGACCGGGTGCGGAATTGAGCCGGGATTTACTGGCGGATAGTTTTGAGCAGGCTGGGAAGGCTCTAGGGCAGGCTGGACGCTTTGATACGGAGGTACGGATGGGCGAGGGTCTCCTGCCCGAGCTGGGGGTACCCGCTGGTATCGGTTGGGATCCGGCTCTGTGGGTAGAGGAACCTGGGGAATCCCGCCCGCTGGAAGCGGGGGCCCGGCAGGTGGTTGTGGCTGTTGACTGGCTGAGCGGGGAGGGAAATAGCGGCCTTGCCCCACGTCAGAGGCGTGCGGATTTACCTGCGGCTCGCCCTCGCCGCGATAATCGTAACCGTGCGGATCACTCACGCTAGCCACTCCTCATTCACATCGGCGCTGCGTCCTTTGGACAGCAGATATTGGTTGAAATGCTGCGCCCATTCGCGATACTGATTGCGCTGGTAGTCTTGCAGTTGCCGCAAATCCATTTGGTCTAGTTGGGGATAGGCAGCGCAGAGTGCTCGCAAAACCGCGATTGTTTGCCGCACATCCACTAGGGCATCATGCAGGTTATCGTCCCCGCGCACCTGGTAAAACTCCGCGAGTGCCTCTAAGGTACGTTTCCCCTTCCGGTAGCGATCCAAAGCCCGATCTAGTACCAGGGGATCAATTATCGGCAAAAACTCTACCCGCTCGCGCATAGTGGGCAATCCCAAACGCGCCAGGTGGTTATCTAGCAGCGGCAGGTCAAAAGAGGCGTTATAAATGACCACCGGGATCTGCGCCTGGCCACAGGCTTGAAGCACTTGGGCGACTTCTTTCACCACCTGTTCTAAAGGTTGCCCATATTCGCGGGCATACTCGGTTGAAATCCCGTGCACTTGTTGAGCTGGTTCCGGGATAGGAACCCCGGGATCGGCAAGCCAGGTTTGTTCTCGGGTTTGTCCGTGCCGCCATTCCACGCAGGCAGCGGTAACTATACGATCACTGGCGGGCTTTACCCCTGTGGTTTCGGTATCGAAACCCATAAATGGTCCTTCACTCCAACCCACCAATTACTCCTCGCCTCGCGCGATACTTACTGCACCTGTTGTTCAAATAATACGTGGTTACTTAACTGCCGAATGATAATTGGGAGCTTCCGCAGTCATCTGCACATCGTGCGGATGCGATTCCCTCAGGCCAGCACCAGTAATCTTTACGAAACGACCACGCTTCTTCAGGGTGGAAATATCGTGAGAACCGGTATAGAACATGGATTGTCGTAGTCCCCCGATTAGCTGATAGAGCACCGCCGAGAGAGCCCCGGAGAACGGCACCTGCCCTTCGATTCCTTCGGGAACGATTTGGGCATCACTGGTTACTTCCGCCTGGAAATAGCGATCCTTGGAATAGGATTTGCGTCCGCGCGAACTCATTGCCCCCAGTGAACCCATGCCGCGGTAATGCTTATACTGTTTTCCATTTACGAACACCAGTTCACCTGGTGATTCTTCGCAGCCTGCGAGCAGGGAACCCAGCATCACGGTATCGGCTCCTGCCACCATGGCTTTGGCAATATCCCCGGAATACTGCAAACCACCATCGGCAATCAATGGCACATCGGCTTTCGAACAGGCCTGGGCAGCCAGGTTGATCGCCGTAATCTGCGGTACCCCTACCCCGGCAACTACGCGGGTGGTACAGATCGAACCGGGACCGACCCCGACTTTCACCGCATCTGCCCCGGCATCGATCAGTGCCTGCGCACCCTCGGCAGTAGCCACGTTGCCGCCAATAATGTCAATATCGGAGAAAGTGGGAGAGGCTTTAAGCTTTTTAATCATCTCCAGAGCGAGCTGGGCGCCCCCGTTGGCGGTATCGACTACCAGCACGTCCACTTCCGCTTCCGCCAGGGCTTCGGCGCGTTCCCAGGTATCTCCCCAATATCCGAGGGCGGCTCCTACCCTTAAGCGTCCCTCTTCGTCTTTAGTGGAGTTGGGGTACTGTTCAGTTTTCACGAAATCTTTTACGGTGATTAGGCCGGTCAGGCGGCCTTCATCATCGACTAACGGCAGTTTTTCAATCTTTTTTTCTGCTAGTAGCGCCCGAGCTTCCTCGCGGGGCATTCCTTTACGCCCAGTAGTCAGCGGCATCGGGGTCATAGCATCGCGAACCTTCACCGTGGCCCACTTGTCGGCGGGAATGAACCGCAGATCCCGGTTGGTGATAATTCCTTTGAGTTTGCGATCTTCATCCACTACCGGCAGTCCGGATACCCGGTAGTGTCCGCATTCTTTATCCAGTTCCAATAGAGTGGCATCCGGGCCGATAGTTACCGGATCGGTGATCATTCCGGATTCAGACCGTTTAACTTGGCGTACTTGCGCTGCCTGTTCGGCAATCGGCAGGTTGCGGTGGACGATTCCGATTCCTCCTTGGCGTGCAATCGCGATCGCCATATTAGCTTCGGTAACCGTATCCATGGCAGCAGAGATTACCGGGGTGTGTAAGGTAATCCGTTTGGTTAGCCTGCTGGAGGTGTCGACTTCGGAGGGAATAACATCGGTAGTTTCGGGAAGTAAGAGAACGTCGTCATAAGTTAGCCCTTCGAGGGCATCCAGGTGTTCGATAATCACCTTTTTAAGATTAGCGCGAAAAGCCCGGATCCCGCCACTTTCTTTCGGCTATTAACCCTAATTCCAGCACTTTTACCCTGAGGTGTGACTCGTTTTACCTTACAGTGGCAAGTTTTTAAGCCTGCTGCGCACCCCGAATGCTATTAACTCCACCTAGAGCATTGCGCCTGAAGCCGACTTTACTGTTCGCTGAGCGCTAACCCGCAAGCTTTACCCTATTGAGCTGCAGATTAATCTATTGTTTACATTTTATTCACCGCAGAATGGTCTATTTTTCAGAGAATCGTAAGATATCTCCTCCATACTGAGCGATAACTGACAGGGATAAAAAGGAGCATCGAATGAGCGACATCTCGCGCCTTCCAGGACCGGTGGCTGATTTATGGGAGTGGCAATATCAGGGGGCTTGCCGGAACCTAGACACTGAACAGTTTTTTCATCCCGAGGGTGAACGCGGAGGAACTCGTCGGCGGCGCGACGATGCCGCGAAGGCTATTTGCGCTCAGTGCCCGGTGATCAATGAATGCCGCGAGTATGCGTTGGCAGCGCATGAACCCTATGGAGTATGGGGCGGCCTTACCCAGGAGGAACGGCGCGAGTTGATTAGGCAAAGTCGCGAGGAAGCCCAGCGGCTTACCGCCTGATAAAGGTAGTAAGAATGAGGGTGACTGGATGTAGGGCTTTATTTCAAATTCAAAGTGTAATTGCAGGCAGAAAGAGCCACTTAATCCATTAAAATTATGCGCTCGTTGATTCTCTAACTAATAGCTGGTACCCCACTGTAACGTCAGACAACTGGGAATCTGGCGCATCAAACAGCATCCGCAAACCGCTAACTGCTTTACGACTTATAGTCGCAATATCAGCAGAAATTGTAGTAATCTGAGGGGTGCAGAAAGCAGCAAAGGGGATGTCATCCCACCCCGAAATCATGGTGTCTCTCGGCACTGCAAAACCGGCTTCCTGGCAAGCCCGTAGCGCTCCCAGAGCAAGTAAATCGTTCATACAAATAATGGCATCCGGCGGAGTACTCTTTTCAAGTTGACTTGAGACCGCCTGGTACCCGTTTCCCAGTGTCCATGGTGAAGCAGGAAGCTGCATCCATACATTTTCATTAATTCCACGCAAACTTGCAGTCTCTATAAACCCTTGTTTTCTAAGTTTTCCCGCTGAACGGGTCGCCATTGTGTCAGAATCACCAACGATCCAGAAAGACTTGGCGCCTCTTTCAAGAATGTGTTCCATCATCTGCCTAGCAGCGCCAATGTTATCGATAGAAAGATGTAGTAATCCAGCGTCGTGGATTCTTTCCCCTAGTAAAACTACCGGTATCCCTAGATCCAGTTCCAGCAGTTCCTGTCCAGAAAGTTCAATTGGGGAAATAATAAGCCCATCAACCGAACCTGTATAGAAATTCTCCAATGTTTGCCGCTCTACATTGGCACTTCCTTTAGTTTCCCGGACTATCAGAGTTAGCCCTAGCCGGTTAGCCTCCGTCTGGATAGCCTGCGCCAGCATTGAAAAATAAGGCCAGGTTATATCCGGAACCGCTAAGCCAATAAATTTAGTTCTGCCACTACGCAGCTGCCGTGCTGCATTATTTGGACGATATCCAACTTCTGCGATTGTCTTTAAAACTCGCTCACGTGTCTGGGGAGCGACATGTTGATAGTCTCGCACAACATTCGATACTGTCCGTTGCGAAACTCCTGCCTTCTTGGCTACATCCATCATATTGGGTCTTGGATTTTTTCTTTTAGTCACCAATTACCAACCTCTCCGGCTGCATGATTAACGAGTCCTATTTAAAGCGATGAGCCAGGCTTTTTCTCGCCTGGCTCATCGTCAATGCTAGTTAGTAAACCTTGCTACTTAAGCATACCTTCAATATCTGTTTGCAGGTTGTTAAGCGTGGAATCTACTGGCTCGTTATTCAGCCAAGTTGCTTCTATACCCTCTTGTATTTTATCGCCAATGGCAGGCCATTTTGCGAGGCGCGGTTGCATATGAGCATACTTGGTGGCGGTATCGAGATACTGCACACGGTGAGGCGCGTTCTTGTAAGCATCAGATGTTAGCGCCGTCTTTGTTGAAGCCATATGCCCAGTTGCTACTGACCAATCTCCAGTGTGCCCGTAAAGGAATTTAATAAATTCCAAAGCTGCCCGATACTTAACCGGATCATTATTAGCTTGAACCGGGATAGCCCAAGTGTGGGAGTTTGCCCAAGTGAATTTCTTAGAGAACAGCATAGGAGCATTAGTAGTCTCATAATGGAAGGGAACTTCCTTGGTATATTGATCTACTGCCCAAACCCCGTTGTACATAATCGCGGATTCACCCTTCATAAAAGCCTGCTGTGATGCATCATAATCATGAGTTGGAGTGGTATACCCTTTTTTGACTAGTTCATTCATGAAGTTCAAAGCAGTTTTCGATGCTTCTGAATTTACTTTAGCGGTCTTGGTCTTAGCATCAATAAACTCTTCGCCCTGTTGCCAAATCAAAGACATCCATAGACGCCCTCCCATAGGATCCTTCGAAAGCGCAATGTCGATAAAGTTCTTTCCAGTCTTTGATTTAACGGTCTCTGCATCGGCAAGGAATTTCTCGGGGGATGTGGGCATCTCATATGTCCCATCGGGATTAGTCAGCCCGGCTTTTTCAAGAATATCCATATTAAGGTGAGAGATTATTGCGTGCGTGTCGAAAGGTACCGCATAGTTCTTACCCTCGTACCGGATAGCATCTTTAGCAGCATCTGTGGCGTCGGTCAGATCGATTCCTAAGCTATTGTCCAGTTCTAATAACAATCCCCGGGAGGCATAATCGGGAAGATTTGCTCCATGCATTACCGTTACGTCTGGGCGGTCTGTACTAGCTAAGGCGGCATTTAAACCATCATAGAAAGAATGCCAGGTAGCTCCACCTAGTCGTTTAATTTTAATTCCCCACTTATTTTCTGCCACAAACTTGTTTGTAAGAATCTGAATTGCTTCACATTCAGTGGTCGCCTTGGAAATATCTGTGACGTTTTTTGTTGTGTCATCGCAGTCACCAAAGAAACGAGCCAAATTAATCGTCGTTCCTTTAAGTTGATCATCGGTTACGGATTTTATCTTGGATGCAATATCTTTGGAGTTCGCAGCTCCTTTGCTCGCACTTCCTCCGCTCGCACCACAGCCAGTAAGGAGCAGAGCAGACGCAACCACTCCTACCGTTATCTTGTTAATCATCCTCATTGTGGATTCCTTTCCATTGTTCTTTTACTTTCCACCACTAGACATTGAGATTCCCCGAATCAGATATTTTTGCAAAAGCAGAAACACTATCAGGAGTGGAAGAGACCCTAAGACACCCCGAGCCATGAGCGACCCTAACTCTGTTGCTTGGGCAAAATTTCCCTGCATAGATGCCAATCCAGTTGTGATGGTGAACATCTCTGGCTTAGTTGCTGAAACAAGGGGCCATAAATAATCGTTCCAGCTTTGAACAAAAGTGAAGGTTGCCAAAGCAATCATAGACGGAACGGCCATCGGGAGCATCACGGAATAAAATACTTTCCATTGTGACGCTCCATCTACTCTCGCGGCCTCCTCCAACTCGTGTGGCACTTGGCTAAAGAATTGCGTCATAATAAACACCCCAAGCGGGAAAGCTACGCGCGGAATTATTAGCGCAGCGTAGGTATTATGCATATCCACATCCGCAAACATCATGAACAGTGGGATAAACATGGCTTCTTTGGGAACCATCATCCCGGCTAGCGTAAGGGCATAAATAAGTAAGCGCCCCGGAAACTGCAGTTTAGAAAAAGCATATCCTGCAGTTGCACATACGAACACCGTAAGCACAGTAGTAATCACAGTTACGATAGCCGAATTCATAAACCATTTCATCGTTAAACTGGTACTCAGCACATCAGCGTAGTTCTTCAAAGTCAGACCCTGAGGAAGAATATGCTGCGAGCTCACCTTCAACGCCTCGTTAGGCGTCAACGACAGGGAAAAAATCCAAACTAGTGGAAGTATCCACAGCAGGCAAAGAACAATCATCACCAGCTGGTACAAATTAAACGAACGCTTAGTACTTCTGAAAGCGGAACTGAATAGCTTTTTTTCCTTGACCACTTCAAACTGCCTTTCCTGCTGCTGAGGGAACACCGTCATTGCGCTTTCCTTTCGCGAGACATGAGGAATTGGATAAGGGAAACCAAAACCATAACTACAAAGAGGAATAGTGACATTGCGGATGCATAACCTAACTGCATATCCCGGAATCCCGTTTGATAGATATACCTAACTACAACGTCTGTGGTATTACCTGGGCCTCCACCCGTCATAATATTTACCTGACCGAAAATCTGGAAAGATGCAATAATCTGAGTAACCATGATTAGCAAGGACACATGACTCAGACCCGGCAGTGTTATATGGCGGAACTGTTGCCATTTACTGGCTCCATCTAATTGCGCCGCCTCATACAATACGGGGTCAATATCCTGAAGACCTGCCCCAAACAGAATCATATTGAACCCAACAGTCCACCAAACTGTGGTAACTATGATTGCACCCATAGCAAATCGCGGATCCGAGAGCCATGCAATCGGCTCTCTACCTAGTATCTCACTCAATCGTCCGACCAAACCACGTGAAGGATTAAGCAAATACCCCCAAATCAAAGTCGCTACCGATACCGGTAAAACATAGGGAAGGAATAGCGCCGCCCGATACAATCCGTTAGTTTTCCGTCTGGGATTATTAAGAAGCAAAGCGAACACCAATCCCAATCCAGCAATAATCGGCGTGGAAACAACCGTGAAAATCACCGTATTTTTAAAAGCATTCCAAAATCGAGGATCGTTCCATGAACCATGTTCTCCAGGATGGAATCCCATCAGGAGAACGATAAGGAGTAAAGAGACCGTCAACGCGATATCTCCGGCATTACGAGTTTTCCTCGTTCGCCAAGCCCAATAGATTGCAAAAGACAAGAGTAATAGCCTTACGAACCATTGAGCGTTCAAAGACCATTCAATGTTTTGCCCACCGAACATTTTCAAGTAGTTGTCTAGACCTAGCCAAACTGGCGCATTGCCCAGTAATTGCCAATCGTAGAAACTCATCAATATGGCCTGAATGACGGGATAGACGATAAAGGCCAGATAGAAAAGCAAGAACGGAACGACAAAGCTGAAATTA
>NZ_CABTZZ010000046.1 GCF_902489465.1 uncultured Varibaculum sp.
ACGAGGAGAAAGAGGCTACTATTGAGGGTGCTGACCATGAGTTTGTTGGTAAGTGGACTTTTGTAGCTGATCCGGTTGTAGTAACTAACTTTGTCGATGAAAACGGAAAAGTTATTTCTGCCCAGCAAAAAGGTGCCAACCCGCAGCACGACATTAAAGGATATAAGTACGTGCGCACAGTTACAGATGCGGACGGTAACGTCACCCACATCTATAAGAAACTGCCCGCACCCACTGCTAATCCGACCACACCCACAAACCCGGGTGAATCGCTACGCAAAACCGGTAGTGGAACTGGAGTCGTTCTAGCAATCGCGCTAGCAGCTTTGAGCGTTGGAGGAGTCGTAACTGCCCTCCGCCGCCGTCATAGTTAGTATCGCGTAGCTGGAAAACTAGCTGACAAGTTAATAGAAAACTAAATAATACTGGTGGGGAGCTATGATGGCTCCCCACCAGTGTTTTTATCCAAGTGGGCGTTAGAGCGTAATCTATAGGCTGAATCCAGAGGCTCACCACAGAAGTACAGCCGTGATTAAGCAGTCGGCCTGGTTTTGAAAATAGCCGTATAAGGCTCTTACTTTACTAGGGTTGGTAAATCCTACCCCAGGTAGTAGATTTGGCGTTTTAACCCGCTACCAGAAGCGTCTCGCTTATCAGTTACTTCTGGCACCGGCAGCGGAGATCCATCTTTTGCGAGGGCACGCGGGGGAGTGGCAGTAATCGCCGCCAATGCCAAGCGGCTCTCTCCCTTTAGAAAACGTTGGCAACGTACCCCCTGCCCGGCGCGTCCCTTCTGCGGATACTGCAGCAAGGGAGTGGCTTTGGCGCTGGTTTGTCCGCTTCCCGACCCGGAAGTAGCAATTCCCGCTACCGTTACCACCAGGGAAGACTCTAAATTATCGGCGCTAACCAAAGCGGCGGTGATTACTTGATCGCCCTCGGAAAGTTTCATCCCGGAAATACCTTGACCCGAGCGTCCCTGGGGACGCACTTTATCCGCGGGGGTACGCAGCAGCTGCGCTGCCGAAGAAATCAGTACAAAAGCGCCATCATCACCGCCACTGCCGGCGGCTACTACCTGATCGCCGGATTCCAGCGTGATTATCGAATAAGAATCTTGAGTAGCCAGCACCTGAGGCCGAATCCGTTTAATCACCCCACCGGAGGTGGCAGCCCACCAGGTAGGGCCGTCCTCAGCAAGGGGAACCAGACCCACTACTTCCTCGCCGTCCTCGAGGGGCAGCAGCCGTGAAATCGGAGGCGTGCCGCGCAGGGAGGGCGCCGCTGCCGAACGCACCAAAGCGGGCACTTCCAGGGCAGTCAGCTTATACAAAGTGCCATGAGAAGTCACCGCTCCCACCTGGCCGCGGGCGGTGGTAAGGGCAGTAGAGATAATAGTATCCCAAGGTTCGCGCCCTTCCGCAGCGGATAAAGCTTCATGCCCGGGGAAGCGCGCCACCAGGCCACCTGCCCCTAAGACTACGGTTGCCGGCTCATCAGGGATCTCCAAGGGGGTGTCTTGATCGGCCGTTAACTGGGCAGCGCCCTCTTCTTCCAGCAGCACTGTCCGCCGGGGATCAGAACGTTTTTGGGCCACTTCCCGCAGCTCGCTGGCCACCAGTTCTTTCCTTTTATCCTGGGAAGCAATCAGGGATTCCAGCTCCGCGATTTCTGCGGTTAAGCGGTCACGCTCTGCCTCTAATTCCAGACGAGAAAACTTCGTTAACCTGCGCAGCTGCAGGGACAAGATATGTTCAGCTTGCACCTCATCTAAATCAAAAGCCTCCATCAGGCGGGATTTTGCCTGGGCGGAGTCCTCGGAGGCACGAATAATCTGAATAACATCATCAATATCGAGGACAGCGATCAGCAAGCCGCGTACCAAATGCAACCGTTCTTGTCGTTTACGCAGGCGATACTGGCTGCGGCGCATCACGATCTCCATGCGGTGATCCAAAAACACCTGCAGCATTTCTTTTAGACCCAGAGTACGTGGCTGGCCATCGACCAGAGCCACCGCGTTAATCCCGAAAGAATCTTCCATGGGAGTGTGTTTGAACAGGGAAGCGCGCACTGCCTCCGGGTTAAACCCGGATTTTACCTCGATAACTAGGCGCAAATCATGTTCGCGGTCAGTTAAGTTAGTGACTGCGGAAATTCCCTTTAACCGGCCTTTTTGTACCCCGTCCTTGATTTTTTCAATCACTTTTTCCGGGCCCACCATATAGGGTAGCTCGGTGACTACAATCCCCATCTTCCGGGCGCTAACTCGCTCAATCGTGGTCTTGGCGCGAGTGCGGAAAATCCCCCTGCCAGTTTCATAGGCTTGGCGAATCCCGTCCAGCCCCACAATAATGCCTCCACCCGGCAGGTCGGGGCCGGGAATAAAACGCATTAAATCTTCGGTGCTAGCCTCAGGGTTTTCTAGCAGATGTATCGCGCCGGCCACGGTTTCCCCCAGGTTGTGGGGGGCGATATAGGTGGCCATACCCACGGCGATCCCGTTAGCCCCATTAACTAACAGATTCGGGAATGCAGCAGGCAATACTGCTGGTTGCAGGAACTGGTTGTCATAGTTGGGTACAAAATCTACGACGTCCTCATCGAGATTGCCCACCATATCTTGGGCGGTCGGAGCCATCCGCACTTCCGTATAGCGCGCCGCCGCCGGACCATCATCTAGCGAACCGAAGTTTCCATGCCCATCCACCAGCGGCATCCGCAGGTTAAAGTCTTGTGCCAGGCGCACAATCGCGTCATAAATAGCACTGTCACCGTGAGGGTGGAGCTTACCCATAACTTCGCCTACCACGCGGGAGCTTTTCACATGCCCCTTATTAGGCCACAGCCCCATTTCGCTCATCATATAGACGATGCGTCGCTGCACCGGCTTTAAACCGTCCCGGGCATCTGGCAGGGCACGCGCATAAATTACTGAATAGGCGTACTCCAGGAAGGATGTGCGCATCTCCTCGGAAACATCAATATGAGTAATTTTTTCCGCTACCGGTTCGGGGGAGGAGGGCGCCGCTTTTTTTCGCTTGGGACGGGCAGTCACAGTTTTCGAGGGCGAGCTTACCGGTTTTTCTTTCAGGTCTGGCTGGTCGAGGGAGTCCGGTGCAGGCATGGCTGCAGAAAACAGATCAGGCTGACGGGGTTCATTCGACTTTTCGCTCACCTTAATATCAAAGCAAAAAACGAGGCACTAGTCAGATTCGGCTCGCGGATATGAGAAGATAAGAGGTATGGGTCACCGGGGAAAAACCACTACTGGAATGCGGATATGGGATATTTTACCCACGCTGTTCGGGGCGCTTAACTGGCGGGAAGAAACCGATTTTTCGGGTGCGCTGCGGCCACTAATCGGGGAAAATAGGCGCCGGTTATGCCTAGTCGTCATTGATGGTATGGGGCAGCAGCTACTCTTGTCACGGCGCGGACATTTACCCTTTATGCGCCGGTATCTTACGCAGACACCCGGCGCGCTGGGGCAAACCTTGCGAAGTTGTGTGCCCTCTACGACGGTGGCTGCTCTAACCAGCCTGCATACTGGGCTTTCACCTGCCCAAACCGGGATGCTGGGGTATCAGTGTTGGGATCCGGTTGCTAGGCGCGTCCTCAACCTTATAACTTTTGAAGGCTATGGGCGCTCGGCTCAATCCTGGTGCGACCAGCCGACCCATTTTACTTATGCCCGAAATAGCGGCTTGGAGTCCCTAGCGCTAGTCCCACCTGACTTTGTGGGATCTAAGCTTAGTGATATCACTTTGCGCGACGCGAACTTAAAAGTGTCCACGAAGCTTTCTGAGCGTTGCGCCCAGGCCGCTACAGCTTTCAAACAGGGGGCGGACTACGTATATCTTTACTGGTCACAACTTGATCATTGGGGACACAATCTCGGATGGTCTCATCCCCGCTGGTTACAAGAACTGGAGGCGATTGACCGGGCTCTTTCCGAATTGCGTGCGCAGTTACCGGATGATGTACTCATGGCTATAACCGCGGATCATGGCATGGTAAATGTTAATGATGCTTCCACGGTTGATATAGCAGATTCAGAGCTAGCCTCCCAGGTAGCAGCAATTTCCGGGGAGCCGCGCGCCCTCCATATTCACCTTAAGGAAAAATATTTAGGTGAGGATCCCGCCGGTGATCGCACCCGGAATGCCCCTAATGCGTTGGTGCTCGTGCAGTGGCAAAAACTACTTGCCGGACGCGGTCAGATAGTAGCTGATTACCGCCAGATTTACGGCGATATTAGCGACCCGGATCGTATCGGGGACTTCACCATTTTTGCAAAGGAAAACTATCAGTTTGTAGATTCCCGTTTCCATAGCCGGGGAGTTCTACAAATGGTAGGAGTCCATGGCTCGCTCACCCCGGCAGAAATGGAAATCCCCCTAATCTTGGTTTAAACGGTAAGACCCGCAGCCTAGGAGTGAGTATTCGAATAATTAGCGCGGCTTAGTACCAAAGACAATATCGTCCCAGCTGGGTATAGATTTACGGTGGGAACGCCGATGTTTACCTTTGGTTTTGGAGCTGTTTTCTCCGGAAGCAAGGATGGTTTTATCGTTTTCCTCCACATTTTCCATCCCCGGCAGGACGAGAGCTTCCTGTCCGGGATCAGCGCTGGGGGGAGGAGGGGCGGGGCGAGAAGGCTCCCCAGATTGATTTCTTGCCGAGCCTGCGGGGGAGCGCCTGGTTAAATCCAGGTTAAGAGCTTCGGCTTCGGAAAGAGTGCCTACAAAAGTAGGTTCGCTGCTATCCCACACCGGATCTAAGCGGCGTTTATCTTGCGGGAATTGCGCGGCGGGCTCCGCCTGGGGGATCGTTGATTCTCCTCCCAGTTTCTTCGTCACTGCGGGACTGAAATCGCTTTGCGGCTGCGCAGAAGAGGACGCAACGGGGTTTTCTTCCGCAGCAGGTGATCCTTGACGCTTGCCGGAAAGGGAAACTATCTCCGCCGGGGTGCTGGCCTGAGTATCGCTAGGTTCGTCCTCTACATCGGAAATCTCGTCTAAGTCGCTTTCTTCGGGAAGTTGCAGATCCGGGGAACTATCGCGTTTTCCGCGCGCCGCCGCCAGTGCTTCTAAGAGTGCCTCAGTACCGGTATCCGGTTTTTGCGGGGTAGTAGTCTCCGGGGAAGATACCGGGAAAAATTCTTCGAAACTCGATACTTTTGATGCCGGTTGGGGAGCCTCGGTTAACCAGGTTGCTTCCTGGTCAAGGGCGCTTACTGTGGAAGAGCCAGGCTCCATATGCCAACGGGCAGTCAAATCGCGGGCATCTTGGGTAAAAGTCAAAATGATTTCCCACGGTCCTTTCCCGCCGCGAACCGCATCCCAACGCAGCGAAGCTGCCGCCACCCCGCGGGCAGCGAGACGATCTACGACTAGCTCTCCTAGCTGAGGAGAATCTGATTCCCCTCCTATCTGACAAGCTTGTGCCTGATTCGCAATGTGGCGGCGCTCGGCCAAAATCGGCGTAGCGTAACGTTGTACTTTCGCAAGTGGAAGCTCAAACTTATCCGCGATCTCATTAGCGGTACTGCCGGCGCGAATCAGGGATTGGATTTTACGTGGGGGAACTGTTTTCTTCGGGCTTTGTGGCACTGCCTCCAGGTTGGGGCGCTCCGGACGTAGCGTGTCGCGAAGCTCTTGAGTGATGGCCAAGGCGTAGCGGGTGCCTTCCTCATCGTTGAGAATCAGCTGATTACCATCTGGGTGCAACCCCAACAGCTCTAGGTCTTTCATATTCCTCCGTTCCCTTGCTTCGAGATTGCCACGTTCAGGGGAGTTTTTTGCCTATTCGGCGCGGTGTGTCTGTCGTATCTAGCATTTTAGGGCTTGAAGTGTTAATATCCCCGCGTCTATTGTTTACTTAACTGTAGACCTAAGCACCATCTTAAGAAGGGACGAACCGTGGCAACAGATTATGACGCCCCCCGTAAAAATGAAGAGGAAGTCGAACAGGACTCCTTAGAAGAACTGAAGGCTCGCCGCGCGGAGGCCAGCGGTTCCTCTGAAGTCGATGAGGACGAAAACGCAGCTGCAGAAGATTTTGAGCTGCCTGGCGCTGATCTATCCGGCGAAGAACTCTCTGTGCAGGTAATTCCAGCACAAGATGACGAGTTTACCTGCTCGGTATGCTTCCTAGTTCAGCACCGTTCCCGCCTGGCGGGAGCAGTTGACGGTCAACCGGTTTGCCTTGACTGCGCTGAATAAACTGGCGTTATGAGATTTTTTCCTCCCCGACGTAAACGTTTCGATAAAGACGAATCTTCGCCGCTAGCCCCAGGCTCGACTGCCTCCGATAAGCCGGAGGAGACCGCTAAGGCAGCAGAGCCTTCCGTAGGTAATTGCGCCCTGGCACCAAGTGATGACGAAGTTTCCGCTAACGCCCAAAGCTCTAAGCGGCAAGGCCCTTACAATGAGGGCGAGTCGCCGGAGGGTAGCGAGTTCTTAGATATGGGGGTTTTGCGGATCCCCATGATCGCGGGATTACAAGTTCTTCCAGTTCAAGACGCAAATGGCAATATCTTGGCTCTAGAGGTAGTGTCGGGAACCGCCCAGATGCAGCTTGCTGCTTTCGCAATGCAACGTTCCGGGGGACTGTGGGATGAGATTCGCCAGGAGCTTGCTGACCAGCTTAAAGCTGAGGAATACCAGGTTTTTCCGCTCCCCGGTCCTTTCGGGGAAGCGGTGCTGGCGCGCCCCATCCCGGAAGGTAAATCGGCGATTGAGGGAGCAATGCCCCTGCTCTTGTGGGGGATTGAAGGCGATCGCTGGCTGCTGCGAGTCATCGTCAGGGGACAAGCTGCCGAGGAAGAATCCGCTCGTGAAGGCCTACTAGAAGTCCTAAGCGGCATGGAGGTAGTTCGCGGGAAAGAAGCCCATGTACCGGGAGAAGCATTACCGATCGAACTGCCTGAAGAACTACTTGAGCAGTTGGGCGTGGGCGAGTAGTGGCTTCCGAAGAAACGACACCTGCAGTTGCGGAAGGTTCACAACCTCGGGTAGCCGCCCAAGTTTGCGAGGTATCTGAGCGACAAAAAGCCTCCCTTTTTGGGGTATTGCGTTCGGTTACTTTTCCGGCTCCCACCGGAGCTGGTTCCTTTACTGCCACTCTTTTTGATGGTACCGGGTCAATAGATGTGGTGTGGCTAGGGCGGAAAAGTGTTCCCGGTATCAAAGCTGGGATTCGTTTAGCGGTGCAAGGGATGGTTATTGCTCGGTCCAGCGGACTTTGTGTTATCAACCCTACTTTTCAGATTGAGCCGGTTCGCGCTAATGAGTAGTAGTTTAGAGTCAAATGATGACCGGGGTGAACAGCCAGAATCACCCCGCTTTTCAGTAGATGCTGACCTGCGGGGACAATCCCCGTTTGCGGGACAGTTAGGTGGTTTGGGATCCCAGTTAGGGTCGCAGCAGTTTTCTATGCGGGAGGCAATCGGCGGGCCTTTGGGAGCCTTAGAAGCTACCTTACCCACCATTTTGGTAGTGGCGATCTATCCTTTTACTCATTCTCTGCGGCTGCCGGTTATCTTGGCGCTGACGGTGACCGTTGTTTTCGGAGTGATCCGTATCCTTCGCCACCAAAGTTTACGCCAGGTGCTAGCCGGCCTTGCCGGTACGCTAATCAGTGTATTTTGGGCCTGGCGTAGCGGTCAGGTGGAGAATTTTTTTGCCTTTGGTTTTTGGATAAATGGGGTTTACTCAGTGATCCTGCTGGCTACCATCCTGGCTCGCCGACCTGCGATCGGCTGGCTGGTAGCTGGGGCTATCGGCAAATTGGATACCTGGCTCCATCCACAATTCCGCAAGTTTTATGAGCTTTCCCGGCTTTGCACTTGGCTATGGATAGGACTTTTCACCTTGCGTTTAGCGGTGGAACTACCCCTGTACTACGCAAATCTGCTGGTTCCCCTGGGGGCAGCGCGACTCATCTTAGGGCTGCCCGCATTTGCCCTGGTAGGTTATTTCAACTGGGCTCTACTGCGAGCAGAGACCTCCCGGCTACGCGGCAGTGACCGCTAGTCTTCTTGCGCCGGATCCGTTACTTCTTCAGGCGGGGGTGCAAACAGGGCAGTTATTTGCTCTAAATCCTCTTCTGCTTTGGAACTAAATAGCATCAAAAGTTCATCGAGTCCTTGCAGCAAAGTATCCGGGCGGGGAGCAAGAGGACGCGAATCACGTAAAACTGCTGCTAATACTACCGAGGGAGGCAGATCGAGGGCGGACAGGGGTTGCCCGGTTAAGTCAGAATCTTCGGGAACGGTTAGCGAATACATGTTGGTGTCAGAAGTGTGGAAGCGGAACAGATGTACCGGAATGCCCACAGACACTACTTCTTCCACTAGGGAAGTCATAACCCGCGGGGTAGAAACGGCCACGTCTACTCCCCACGCATCATCGAAGAGCCACTCGTTTTTGGGATTATTGACCCGCGCCACTGTCTTAGGTACCCCGAACTCGGTTTTTGCCAATAGGCAGACCACCAGATTCACTTTGTCGTTACCGGTAGCGCAAACTACTACATCGGCCTCGCTGATCTCTGCTTTAGAAAGTGTATCTAGGGAACAAGCGTCCCCTAACACCCAGTCTGCCTGCGGAATCGAGGCTACTTCCATGCGGGAAGGATGATTATCAATCAAGGTAACTTCGTAGCCATTAGCGACCAGTTCGCGGGCAATAGAGCGTCCTACCGATCCGGCTCCGGCAATCACTATCCGCATATTAGTCCTCCTGCGCTGGGGGTCGCTTGAAAGCCCGCTCTACCTGGGGTGCCCGCTCCGAAGGCACTGTACATATCAGTTCGTCGCCCTCTTGAATCACCAGGGAAGAAAGGTTGAAATAGGGTTCACCATCGCGGCCAATGTAGGCAACTTTGATATCCAGAAGTTTTTGGGTCTGCTGTAAAGAAACCCCCACCCAGTCTTCACAAGGGAAAATGCGAAGCATCTTCACCTGATAAACCGAATCCGAATACGCCAGCTGGGTATCGTCTGGCAGCATTAGGCGCAGCATTTCCGAAGCGGTCCACGAGACCGGAGAGGTAGTGTTGATCCCCAGTTTGCGGTAGATCTCTGCGCGGCGAATGTCGTAAATCCGGGCGACTACCCGGTCAATTCCAAAAGTTTCGCGTGCGATTCGGGCTGCCAAAATATTGGTGTTATCTCCGTTAGAGATGGCGGCGAAAGCATAAGCTTCCTCAATGTTGGCGCGCTCTAGTACTTCCCGGTCGAACCCAATCCCGGATACTTTTTGCCCTGAAAAATCAGTGGGAAGTTTTCGGAAAGCGTCGGGGTTGGAATCGATGATGGCAACCGAATGCCCCTGTTCGTCCAAGGTCTGTGCGACTCTGGCGCCTACTCGTCCCGAGCCTAAAACTACGAAGTGCATGCAAGTAGCGTAAACCTTTTCTGGGCTATTTTCAGCTTTCAAAACAGCAGAAACTATTAGTTTTCGCTAGATAGTGGGATGATCGGGGTGTGAAAGACGACAAAGAACGCTGGCAAACCCCAGCCCTGCGTAAACCGCAGCTGATGCGGGAAGGACTATCGAAACGCTACGCCCTCCCAGTTTTTGCTTCGAATGCGCTGTCTTCTGTTTCCTACGCCCCGGATCAGATCCTGTTGACACTAGGGGTGGGAGGAATCGTAGCCTCTGGTATTTCCCTATGGGTGGGGGTAGCGGTTTTCGCAGTCATGGCGGTGGTGATTATTTCCTACCGCCAAGTAGTGTTGGCCTACCCACGCGGCGGGGGCGACTACGAGGTGGCGCGGCAAAACCTGGGACAATCTGCCGCTTTGGTTACGGTAAGTGCGCTGCTCGTTGATTATTCTTTGACGATCGCGGTTTCTACCACGGTGGCTGGGCATTATCTTTCGTCTTTATTTCCCTCTCTTAGTGTTCACCCGGTTTGGGTGGCGCTGGGAATAATAGTCATCTTGACGGGATTGAATCTTTCGGGAATGCGCGAGTCCGGAAAGCTATTTGCCATCCCCACGTATCTATTTATGGCAGCTATTGCGCTGTTAGCTATCTTTGGACTGTTAAAGGAAGCCTTTGGTACCTTAGGGCTGGCGCAGACAGCGCAGATGGAAATCTTACCGTCTGCTCC
Organism: uncultured Varibaculum sp.; assembly: GCF_902489465.1. Classification (GTDB taxonomy): domain Bacteria; phylum Actinomycetota; class Actinomycetes; order Actinomycetales; family Actinomycetaceae; genus Varibaculum. Next base: position 10,126 of record NZ_CABTZZ010000046.1, read on the forward strand.
CTACCAAGCAGGGCTTACCGGTCTGGGGGGATTGCTACTGTTTTTAAGGGCGTTTTCGGGCGGCTGCGTAGCCTTGACTGGAATTGAGGGAATCAGCAATGGGGTGCCTGCTTTTAGGAAGCCGCGCCCTAAAAACGCGCGGATAACCCTGGCGCTTTTTGCTGTAATCAGCGCGGCGATGATGTTTTCCATGCTGCACCTGGCGCATGTGGCAGGAATAAAAGTTCCGGCTTTTGACTCCCAACTACTCAGCGCGGATGGCCCGCTGAAGGCTAGAGAAGTACCTCCGGTGATCGCGCAATTGGCGACTACCATTTTTTCTGGTTATCCAATAGTGGCTTCTCTGGTGATTATATTTACCGCTGCTATCTTGATCCTTGCTGCTCACAGTGCCTTTAACTGGTTTTCGCAACTTACCCAAGTGTTATCCCGTGACGGGTTCTTGCCGCCCCAAATTTTTCGGCGAGCAGATCGAAGTTCCCTATCCCCAGTTATTTGTGTTCCGGCTTTGGTAGCAGCAATTCTGATCGTGGTTACCGAGGGACAAGCCCCCAAGTTAATCCAGATGTACATTATTGGGGTTTTCATTTCTCTGACTCTTTCACAACTGGGGATGCTCAGATACTGGAACTCGAAACTGCGTTTGCGGACTTTTGAAAAGAACCGGAAGATATTGCGGCGCCGATGGATGGTGAACGCGATCGGTTTCATTTGTACCGCCACGGTGCTGGTGGTAGTGACTGCTTCTCGGATTACCAGCGGTGCCTGGGTGGCTTTAGTCATGATGGCAATCTTGTTTGTTCTCTTGTGGAAGATTGGGGACTACTATCAGCGCTTAAGCGTGGAAACTGAAGTGGTTGATTTCGCTACTGCGCGCTCCTTGCCTTCCCGGGTGCAAAGCCTGGTGCTGGTTTCTAACCTAGACAAACCCACTATGCGAGCTATCTCCTATGCTCGTGCCTGTCACCCGTCCTCGCTATCTCTAGTTCACGTAGAGATTGAAGCTGACGATTTTGCCCGTCTTAAAGATAGTTGGAGGCAAAGTGGGGTGGAAGTTCCACTGACGGTACTGGCTTCACCCTTCCGGGATATTACCGGGCCGCTGCTGCAACATGTGCGCTCTTTGCGTCACCGCTCTCCCCGCGACCTGGTGGTTATTTATATTCCCTGCTACCGGGCGAAATATCCTTGGCAAAAGCTATTGCATAACCGTTCTGTTGAGCACCTTCGCCACCAGCTGCGGGATTTACCGGGGGTATTAGTGGTGATGGTGCCTTGGGGTTTTTCTGATTCCCACAAGAAGGCGGATCAGCGAGATGGGGTAGCCGCACCACCTCCTCCAGAAGAGCATCGCCAATCCTCCCCGGTGTTTGGGGGGAGATCCCAAGATATTACTCGGGGTGCATTTGTGGGGGAGAATGATCATCTTCCCTGGATAAACGGTGTTCACGGCGGCTGGGGGATAGAACAGTCCTCCCCGGAGCGTAAATCTTCTGCCCCGGAAAATATCCAGCCCAATTTTTCTGCTGATTTCTAAGTATTGAGTATTAACTTATGAACGAAGTTTCCTTGCAGCTATTGCGTCCGGTTCATGGCGGTTACTGCCTGGCACACCGGGACGGTCAAACCTATATGGTACGTTTCGGGCTGCCGGGGGAGCAGGTAAAATCTGTCCCAGTCACTAAAAAAGGCAAAGTTATTTTTGCCGAAGTGAGTCAAGTGCTGCAGGCGTCTAACCAGCGACAAACGCCGGTGTGGGCTCTGGGTGGGCCGGGAGCAAGTGGTGGGGCGGATCTTTGCCACGTGAAACTGCCGTACCAACGCACCTGGAAAGCTCAAGTATTGGCAGATTGTCTGCGACGCTTAGGGGGAGAAGAAGTTTACGCGCAAGCTGTAGCGGTAAGCGGGGGAGAACTGAGTTGCGTAGGCGTGAGCGGCGGCAGCGTGAGCGCGGGTACTCAGGATGGCTTAGGCTACCGTTTACGCGCCGATTTTGAGGTTAGTGCTGCTAGGCGCCTGGCGATGACTAAATTCCGCGGGGAAGAACTGATAGAGATCGACAGTTTCCCCTTGGCGGATCCGGTGATCAGCGAATCGTCGTTATTTGGTGACCCTGACAGGTGGAGGGAGATTTTAAAGCCAGGAGGGCGCATCCGGGCTTGGGCGAGCGTCAGAGGGCTGCGGGTATGGGATGGGCGCGCCCTCTTTGATGTATCGGCCGAGCCGCTTGCAGAAAAGAATGTGCGTTTAGCGGTTCCCGGTTTCGGGGAATACTTGGTGGCACCGAGCGGTTTCTGGCAGGCGCATCGACAGGCGGCACGGATTCTATGCGAGCAAGTAATGGCAGCGGCTACCAGCGATTGTGGTCAGGGTCGCTTGGCGCTTGCTGCTCATAGTGAGGAGCTAGGAGACCCCCTCAGTCGTGAGGGTGACGGGAGTGCCGAGGCGAGCGAGCGTAGCGAGGCAGACTCGAGTAGTGATCGCCTACCTGCATTTGGGGACAGAAAATGGGAAGAAATCCTGGAGCTTTATTCGGGTGCGGGGCTATTTTCGCGTCCGCTAGCTAGCGTTCTGGATAAGGGAGGACGCCTGACCACTTTGGAGGGCTCAAAGCCGGCAGTGAAAATGGCGCGCAAGAACCTTGCTGGATTGCCTGGACGTATCGAGGTTCGTGCGGGGCGGGTAGATGCCCGGGCGCTCGCGGGCTATGCGGATAGGATTAGCGCTTCCTCTTTAGTGGTGATGGATCCGCCCCGTAGCGGTGCGGGGCAAAAGGTAATGACAGCGCTGACGCGCTTGCAGCCGGAGCGGATAATCTACGTGGCTTGCGATCCGGCGGCTCTCGCTCGGGATTTGAAAGTCGCGGTTTTATCGGGCTACCAAATCGGGTATCTGCAAGCCTTCGACCTCTTCCCCCACACCCACCATTTTGAGTGTGTTGCTTTGCTGTCAAGGGTTTAGTAGGTATGTGTATTTTTACCTTTGTATAGCAGGGGAGCGGTTCTATTTTTAGAAGGATAAGGCTATTTCCGGCAATTTTTGAGTGCGATTTAGCTTTTAATATTATGGATGAGCGTAGTTTGCAAACGTAATTGCAATGCCAATGCAACGTTGTATACTTTCGTAAGAAGCAGGGAGTGGTTATATGGCAAAAACAGCTAACTTGTATACGCGTATTGATCCAGAGTTAAAAGAGCAGGCAGAGCATATATTGAATTCTTTGGGTCTTCCTCCTTCTAGTGCTATCACCATGTTTTATAAGCAGGTGGTTTTACAGCAGGGACTTCCTTTCAATGTAAAGCTCAATTACAGAGAGCCGCTAGATATAGGCTCCATGACAAAAAATGAATTGCAAGCAGAGCTGGGGAAAGGCTATCAGTCAGTGCTATCTGGGGATGCGAAACCGGCAAACGAAGTATTTGAATCTTTGCACAAGGAA
>NZ_CABTZZ010000047.1 GCF_902489465.1 uncultured Varibaculum sp.
AATTTGGAAAACGTAGCGGCTTTTTCCAAATTTTTATCCCCCCCGCCCTTGCTCGGAACAACCTCCCCCCCCGCCACTGCTCGTTATCCTTTGTCGTAGCCGCGACCTCTACGCGGGAGCACCAACTCCAGAATAGGAGCGGGCGAAACTTTTATCCGAGTCGGCTAGGCGGGCGCAAAACTCGAAAAATGCCCTGGTCTTTTTTCGAGTTTTTGGGCAGGAGGAAAAAGTTTTGCCCGCTCCGGAAGAAGCAGGTCTCCGGCTGTTAATCCAGGGGGAAGGCTTCGGGATCTAACTGCTCTAAAAGGTGAGGCAATAACGGGCCGAGGACGCTCAGGGTGTCGCGGACTCCTCCCCGGGAGCCGGGCGCATTGGCAACGATCGCACCCTTGGCGCCGCGAGCGGTAATTCCCACCACGCCGCGCGAAAGTGAAGCGAGCGGAGTGGCTTTTAAACCCTGCTGACAGATTTGCCAGGCAATCCCGTCCAAACGTGCCTCCAGCAAGGGGGCAGTTGCTTCCGGTGTCAGGTCGCGTTCGGTAATCCCCGTACCGCCGGTAGTGATTACTACTCGCGCGCCCTCGGCAATAGCCGCGCGAATTTCGTTTTGCACCGACTCGATTCCGTCGCTCACTACCCGCACTCGATCAACAATGATTCCGTACTTACCCAACAGCTCTTGCGCTAGCGGCCCCGACTTATCTGGACGTTCACCGTTTTTACAACGGTCTGAAACCGTTATTACCGCACCTGCGGCGTGACCACGTAATTTCTGTAGTTTTTTGTCTTTTAAATGCGCATGCGGGTCTACTGACAAGGCGAATCCCTCCTACTAATTACGCAAATGCAAGCTTGCGATTACCAGATTATTTTTCCACAAACCGGGTCACCATCATAGGAAACGATATCGTTGTAACCTGCACATACTATCGCGGGGCATCATAACACGGAAATTGTGGGAAGAATCTGAAAGGTTACAGAGATTACCCAGTATTAAAGGAAGTTTTTAGGTATGGAAGCTACGAAGAAGTCTAAATACGTACTAACCGACTGGGAACCGAACAATCCGGATAAATGGAACTCTGGTCTTGCCTGGCGCACCCTGGCGATTTCTACCTATTCCCTGATCTTGGCGTTCACTGTCTGGTTCCTGGTCTCCGCAATCGCCCCCAAACTTAACGAGATCGGATTCGACCTCACCAAGGCACAGCTTTATTGACTGACCTCGATGCCCGGTCTGTCCTGCGGGTTCTTACGTTTGATCTACACTTTCTTGCCACCGATCGTGGGTACCCGCAAACTGGTGGGCTGGTCTTCAATCCTTTATATGATTCCCATGTTGGGTTGGTTCTTCGCGGTACAAAACCCGAACACCCCTTACTGGTGGCTATTATCTTTAGCCTTCATGTGCGGCATCGGGGGCGGTTCCTTCTCCGGATATATGCCGTCCACCGGCTACTTCTTCCCCAAGCGACTTTCGGGGACTGCTTTGGGACTGCAAGCCGGGATCGGAAACCTCGGGATGTCAATCATTCAGCTGGTCGGCCCGATGTTAATGGGATTCTCGTTATTTGGCCTCACCTGGATGAGCCCCCAGCAGACCGCGGACGGGGCAAGTATTTGGGTGTCTAACGCCGCAATCTTCTTCGTGCCTTGGTGCATCGTCGCCGCTATCTTGTCGTTCACCCTGTTACGTGACGTGCCGATTAAAGCCAATATTCGCCAGCAGCTCGACATCTTCAGCAACGCCAACACTTGGTACATGACCGTGCTGTATGTGATGACCTTCGGACTATTTTCGGGGCTATCGGCAGTATTCGGCCTGCTCATTAACGATAACTACGGAGCCGAATCTCCCCTGAAACTGGCAGTCACCGGCGCCTCCTTCGCCTTCCTCGGGCCACTGATTGGTTCGGTAGTCCGCATGGCCTGGGGGCCTTTCTGCGACAAAATGGGCGGAGCGATCTGGACTTTCATTTCTGGGGTGGGAATGGCAATTACCCTGGCTATCGCCGGATTCTACCTAAGTAACCCCCGTGGCATGAGCGACTTTTACGGTTTCCTGATTGCCATGCTGGTGATGTTCTTCTTCGCCGGCCTGGGCAATGCCGGCACCTTCAAACAGATGCCGATGATTATGCCCGCTCGCCAAGCAGGCGGCGCAATCGGATTTACTGCCGCAGTAGCATCTTTCGGTCCCTTCGTAGTGTCGGTAGCCCTCACCATGATTTCCCCGGCGGTCTTCTTCTATGGCTGCACCGTCTTTTGCATTATCGGTTCCGCGCTTTGCTGGTGGCAGTACGCCCGCAAGAACGCACCCTTCCCCGGTTAACCAATTATTCCCGAGGGCGCAGCGTCGTCCTCGGGACCAAAACTTAGTAAGCACAAAACTCAAAGGAAAATAAAATGGCTGGTTCTTCGTTATTAAAACTAGGTGCGAAGCTTAGGCGCGGGCAGGTAAGCCAGGATGCTCGTCAAATGTTCCTGGTCGGAGGGCGCGAAGCGGATGCGTTCTATCGGCAACGTTTCAGCCATGACAAAGTGGTGCGTTCTACTCACGGGGTCAACTGCACCGGTTCTTGCTCCTGGCGAGTGTTCGTGAAAGACGGGTTAATCACCTGGGAGGCGCAAGCGGTCGACTATCCGTCTACCGGCCCAGATATGCCCGACTATGAGCCGCGCGGCTGTCCGCGCGGAGCCGCGTTCTCCTGGTACGAATACTCCCCCACTAGGATCCGGCACCCCTATGTACGCTCGGTGCTGCTAGATGCCTACCGCAAAGCAAAACAAACCCATCCTGATCCCGTAGATGCTTTCCGGGCAGTCGCCTCCGATCCGGTAGCCTCCGCCGCCTATAAATCGGCGCGCGGCAAGGGCGGAATGGTGCGTACCAGCTGGGAAGAAGCCCTAGAAATCGTGGCCGCCGCCAATGTGGCCACCATTAAAGATTACGGCCCAGATCGGATCGCCGGATTCTCGGTGCTCCCCGCCATGTCGATGGTGTCCTTCGGGGCAGGTGCCCGCTACCTACAATTAATCGGCGGGGTAAACCTGTCCTTCTACGACTGGTATGCGGATCTGCCCGTAGCCAGCCCCCAGGTGTTCGGAGATCAAACCGATGTTCCCGAGGCCGGAGACTGGTTTAACTCCTCTTACCTGCTGGTTTGGGGTTCAAACTTACCGCTCACTCGTACCCCGGACGCACACTTCATGACCGAGGCGCGTTACCACGGGCAAAAGATGGTGTCGATTAACCCCGACTATTCCGATAACACCAAGTTTGCGGACGAATGGCTGCGGGTTAATCCCGGTACCGATGGGGCGCTAGCTACGGCGATGGGACACGTGATTCTAAACGAGTTCCATGTGCGCAAACAGTCTCAGTATTTCTTGGACTATATGCGTAGCTATACTGACTCCCCCTTCCTAGTAAAGCTAGAAGAAACCCCCGAAGGGCTGGTGCCGGGCAAATTCTTAAGCGCCGCTGATGTGTCTAGCCTGCCGGCAGAAACTAAAGAAAAACCAAAACCGGAATTCCGTTTCCTGGTGATGGACGCCGACGGTAGCGTGAAGGATCCGGGCGGCACCTTGGCTGACCGTTTCACTCCGGAAGGTAAAGGTCATTGGAACCTAAAGATGGAGGGGGTAAACGCCCAGCTCAGCCTGTATCAAGAGGAAGGGGAAAGCGCTGAAATCACCCTACCTCGCTTTGACCTGGTGGCCGGGGAAAACAAAGGTAGCTCTGTGGGTGCCGGCACTATTAAACGGGGAGTGCCGATCCGCAAGGTTGACGGACACCTGGTCACCACCGTTTACGATATTTTGCTCGCTCAATACGGAGTCAAACGCACTGGGCTTCCGGGGGCTTGGGGCAAAGACTACCAGGATCCTGCTACCCCGGGCACTCCCGCTTGGGCGGAAGAAATCACTGGCGTACCAGCTAACGCCACCATCCGGATTGCTCGCGAGTTCGCGCAAAACGCCCTCGATTCTAAAGGACGCAGCCAGATTATTCTAGGCGCGGGCACTAACCACTATTTCCACTCTGACCAGATTTACCGCACTATCTTGGCACTGACTTCGATGTGCGGCACCCAAGGGGTTAACGGTGGCGGCTGGGCACACTATGTCGGCCAGGAAAAGGTGCGTCCGATTACCGGCTGGACCCAGTATTCATTTGCTCTGGACTGGCAGCGTCCGGCGCGGCAAATGATCTCCACCGGTTTCTGGTATTTAACCACCGACCAGTGGCGTTACGATTCCCTAACCACCGACCGTTTAACTTCTCCTGCGAGCGCGGCGAAGGTTCCCACGCAAAACATTGCGGATTCTTTACTAGAAGCTACTGAACGCGGCTGGATGCCCGCATACCCACAGTTCAACCGGTCTTCTTTGGAGCTGGGACGGCAAGCGCAAGAATCCGGGCAAAAACCTGCCGACTATGTAGCCGCACAATTAGCTGCCGGAAAGCTTGAGTTCGCGGCGAAAGACCCGGATAACCCGGTTAACTATCCGCGCGTCCTCTTTAACTGGCGCACCAACCTGTTAGGTTCCTCTGCCAAAGGTACCGAGTTCTTCTTACGCCATATGATCGGGGCCGATAACGATGTCCAGGCCGAGGAAGTACCCGAAGACCAGCGTCCTCGTAACGTGCGTTGGCGGGAGCAGGCCGCGAAAGGCAAGCTGGATTTGTTGGTGACTGCGGATTTCCGCAACACTTCTACCACTTTGCATTCTGACGTTTTGTTGCCAGCTGCCACCTGGTACGAGAAACATGACCTGTCCAGCACCGATATGCATCCCTATGTGCATACCTTCAACGCCGCGATCCTGCCGCCTTGGCAGGCGCGCACCGATTTCCAGTTGTTCCAAGATTTAGCGCAGTTGGTCTCCAAGATGGCAGGCAATCACCTGGGCACCCAACTAGATCTCCTGGCGGCTCCTTTGAACCACGACAGCCCGGATGAGCTGGCTAATCCCGCGGGAGTCGTGATTCCCCGGGAGGAATGCGGCTGGGTGCCGGGAGTCAATATGCCGAAGATTATCCCGATTGAGCGTGATTACACCAAGATCGGGGAGAAATTTAACTCCCTGGGACCGGTTATCGAGAAAATGGGGATGGGCACTAAGGGCGTGCCTTTCACCCCGGATAAAGAGCTGCGGGAAATGCGCGAACAGTTTGGAGAAATCGAGACTGCGATTGGCCCGCGTCCGCGCCTAGACACCGACCAGATTGCTGCTGAGTTCATTTTGAAGTTCTCGGGCACTACTAATGGACGCCTGGCTACTCAAGGCTTTGAGACTCTAACTGAAAAAGTGGGCGCCGCTGGAGATATGACCGAAATGTCGCGCGGACACGCTGATTACCAGATCACTTTGACCGATGTGCAACAGGCACCTAAAACAGTAGTCACTTCCCCCGAATGGTCAGGTAGTGAGCATGGAGGCCGGCGTTACACTGCATTTAGCCAAAACGTAGAGTACCTCAAGCCTTGGCACACTCTCACAGGCCGGATGCATTACTATCTGGATCACGATTGGATGTGTGCCTACGGGGAATCCCTACCCACCTATCGTCCTCCGCTAGATTTGCATCATCTCTTTGGGGAACCTGCGCCGGGCATGGTACGCGGGGATGGTACCCCCAGCGCCGAGGTCGCAGTTCGCTACCTCACTCCTCATAACAAGTGGGCGATCCACTCCCAGTATTTCGACAACCTCTATATGCTCACTCTGGGTCGCGGCGGCCAAACCGTGTGGATGTCCCCGCAGGATGCCGCCAAGATCGGGGTGCGCGATAACGAATGGATTGAAGCCCACAATCGTAACGGGGTAGTTAGCGCCCGCGCGATTGTGTCCCACCGGATCCCGGAGGGCACCGTGTTTATGCATCACGCGCAAGAACGGATTACCCACACTCCCCTTAACCAATCAACCGGTAAACGTGGCGGTACCCATAACTCTCTGACCCGTATCTTTATCAAACCAACTCACCTGTTGGGCGGCTATGGGCAGTTCTCGTACGCCTTTAACTACACCGGTCCTACCGGCAACCAGCGCGACGAAGTTACCTATATTCGCCGCCGCAGCCAGGAGGTGGAGTTCTAAATGTCAGTGGCAGTTTGCATTTTCTCTAAAGGAGACCAGTCATGAAAGTAATGAGCCAAGTGGTCATGGTTATGAACCTGGACAAGTGCATTGGTTGCCACACTTGCTCGGTGACCTGTAAGCAGGCCTTGACTAACCGTACCGGCACTGAATATATGTGGTTCAACAATGTGGAGACCCGTCCCGGGCTCGGCTATCCGCGCACCTGGGAGGATCAAGAAAAATGGAAGGGCGGTTGGTGGCGCACTGCCTCCGGCAAGTTAGTTCCGCGATCGGGGGGCAAACTAGCGCAGCTGGCTAAGATTTTTGCCAACCCGAATATGCCACAGATAGGCGACTATTACGAGCCCTGGACTTACGACTATGACAAGTTATTGTCCGCTCCGGCAGGTTCTAAAGCGCTACCGGTGGCGCAAGCACGCTCCCAGATGAGCGGCAAGCCCTTAAAGAACATCGAGTGGGGGCCGAACTGGGATGACAATTTGGCCGGCTCTACCGAGACCATGCAGGATGACCCCATCCTTAAAAAGATGAACCAGCAGGTAAAAACGGATATCGAAAATTCGTTTATGTTCTATCTGCCACGGATTTGTAACCATTGTTTGAACCCCACCTGCGTAGCCGCCTGCCCCTCGGGAGCGATGTATAAACGCAGCGAGGACGGGATTGTCCTGGTCGACCAGGATGCCTGTCGCGGCTGGCGGATGTGTGTTTCCGGCTGCCCCTATAAGAAGGTTTATTTCAACCATAAAAGCGGCAAAGCTGAAAAATGCACCCTCTGCTATCCCCGGATCGAGGCCGGTGACCCCACGGTTTGCTCCGAAACCTGCGTAGGCAGGCTCCGCTACTTGGGGGTAATCCTCTATGACGCGGATCGGGTCAGCCAGGCCGCGGCAGTCAAGGAGGAAACCGATCTCTACCAGGCACAGCGCGATGTCATGTTGGATCCGACAGATCCGGAAGTAATTGCGGCCGCGCGGCAAAGCGGGATTCCCGAGTCCTTCATCGATGCCGCACAAAAATCTCCGGTCTATAAGCTGATTGTGAAATACTCCTTGGCGCTGCCCCTGCACCCCGAGTTCCGCACTCTGCCGATGGTTTGGTACATTCCCCCGCTATCTCCGGTAGTAGAGGCGGTAACCGCTTCGGGAGCCGACGGGGAGAACCACCAGATCCTGCTGACCGCTCTCGCTACTATGCGTATCCCTCTGGAGTACCTAGCAGACCTATTTGCTGCCGGAGATCCGCGACCAGTGGAACTTTCCCTACGGCGCTTGGCAGCCATGCGATCCTATATGCGCGATATTAATCTGGGCGATCAGCCGAATCCGGATATCCCCGCAGCGGTAGGCATGAACGAAGATCAGATAAAAGCCATGTACCGCCTGCTCTCGATCGCTAAATATAAAGATCGCTACGTTATTCCTACCACTCATCCGGAGACCGCCCGCACCCCCAGCGAATATATTTGCCCAGTGGGTCAGGGCGCGTCCGCGGGTAAAGTCCCGGTTGAAATCGGGAGGGCACCGCGGTGAGCGCGAAAGTTTCTTTCATTCCTACCCGGCAGGAGGCGCCCCCGGTAAACGCGGTGGCACTTGCGCCGGAGCAACGCTCGGCTGCCCTTATGGCTTGCGCGCTACTCTTGGACTACCCCGGCGATAACCTAGAAGAAATCCTTTCCCAGGTAAAGGCAGAAGCTGACCTCTTACCCGCGGAGATCGGCAGAGAACTTGGAGAGTTTTGTTCCTGGGCACGCATGCGCGGGGTACGCGGGGTACAAGAGGACTACGTGGATACTTTTGACCGCAAACGTCGCTGTGCTCTGGAACTAACCTACTATGCCACCGGAGATACCCGGCAACGCGGGATCGCGCTGACAGTGTTCTCGGATTTATTTAACGCCGTAGGTTTTGAACCTCCTCACCGGGAATCTCTACCTGACTATCTGCCGCGAGTTTTAGAGTTAGCCGCCCGCTGCGAGGGTGAAGATTTGTCCTTGGTCTTAGGCGCAATCGCGGCTAGTCGCGAGGGAATCGAGGTACTGCACGCTGCGCTCTGCTCGTTGGATTCCCCCTGGCAGAAAGTGGTCGCCACCCTACGTATGGTCTTGGGGGAAACCGATAGTGAAACTACTGAACGCATGGAGCGCCTCATCCGTCAAGGTCCGCCTACCGAATTGGTGGGCTTGGATGACAGTAATAACTTGCCGTGGCCGCAGTTAGCCCCGGTTAAATCAGACACCGCGAGCGAAGGGTGAAGTAATGGACGTGTTATTTTGGGGAGTTTTTCCCTATATTTGCATTACGCTACTAGTTGTCGGCCTCATTTGGCGTTACCGCTCAGACCAGTATGGCTGGACTTCTGAGTCCTCGCAGCTGCGGGAAGCTAAAATTCTGCGACTGGCTTCTCCCCTATTCCATTTCGGAATCCTATTCGTGCTGTTGGGGCATTTTATGGGGCTATTTATCCCCGACTGGATGACCGAGTCAATGGGGGTCTCCCAGCATCAATACCACCTATTAGCCACCGTTGGGGGTACCGTTGCGGGGATTGCGGCGCTAGTGGGCTTTTGCGGTTTACTCTGGCGGCGCTTCGTTAACCATTCAGTACGCTTTGCTACTACCGGTCGCGACCTAGTTGCCTATGTGTTTTTGGCGATTCCTCTAACACTGGGGGCGATAGCCACTGCCGTCAACCAGCTCTTTGGGGCTGATGGCGGTTACAACTACCGCAAAACAATTTCGGTGTGGCTGCGATCCCTATTTATGCTGCAACCGCGAGTAGATTTAATGGTGAATGTGCCCCTCAGCTTCAAACTGCATATCATTGCCGGTTTGTTATTGCTAGCAGTGTGGCCCTTCACCCGCTTGGTGCACGTGCTTTCCGCTCCGGTGGGCTACGTTACTCGTCCGCCGATTGTTTATCGTTCCCGCCGTCCGGCTCCCGCGGCTAGCCCTGAACAGCCGGGTTGGACTCCGGTGCGGGCTACTGCTGCCGGTGGTGAGGACGCTGGCGGGGCGCCTGCACAGGGGGCTTAAATCAGATCACTTTCCCGAGGGTGCCGGTTCGCGTTTTAAGCAAACCGGCACCCGCGATAGGTTTTATCATTAGATATTTCTACGGACACCAGCCGGTTTTACTTCATTTTTAATACCTGCTCACAATTTTTTCTATCAGGAGTTTTATTTTAATTATCCCCGTATAACATTTATTTCTTTAGCATTTTTTCCGTTTCTGCGGTATGCTATTTTAATGCCAAATTATCGTATATCTACTATCGCAAATCTTTTGGGGGTCAGCGATGACACCATTCGTCGTTGGCTGGATGAAAATTTAATCAAAGCAGTTTCTGGACCTGGCCCTAAGCGGGTAGACGGCGCCTCAGTAGCTCGTTTCCTGCAGGAGCGGCCTGCCGGAACCCTGCTGGGGGACGATCCCAATGAATCAATTCGTAACCATTTTCAGGGGCTAGTGGTTGCCCTTAAAAAAGGCCAGGTGATGAGCCAGGTAGACCTGCAATGCGGACCCTACCGGGTAGTATCCCTGGTTTCTACTGAAGCGGTAGAAGAACTGAACCTAGAGATAGGTTCAGTAGCGACCGCCCAGGTAAAAGCCACCAATGTTTCCGTGCAACTTCCGGAAGGAGATAAACTGTGAAAAGGTTTCGTCTGGTTGCGTTAGCAGCCGGGCTCGCCCTCGCGCTGGGAGCTTGCTCGTCCTCCGGCGGCACTAAAGCCGAAGAAAGCAAAGCCCCAACAGGCAAAACCCAGTTAACGGTCTTCGCGGCGGCCTCCTTAAATAAAGCTTTCCCGGAAGTTGTAGAGAAAGTACTAAAGAAGTCAGATCCCAATATTGAAGTAAAGTTCTCCTTTGAAGGTTCATCTACCCTGGTAGATCAGCTAAAGAACGGTGCGGCGGCGGACGTGTTTGCTTCTGCGGATGAAAAGAACATGACCAAGGCTACCGCTGCGGAGCTAGTTAGCGAGGTTAAGCCTTTCGCCTCTAACACTTTGGCGCTAATCGTCCCTAAGGGGAACCCCGCCAAGATCTCCGGACTGGACGCCTCTTTGGACGGTAAGAAACTAGTCGTGTGCGCCGAGGGTGTCCCTTGCGGTAATGCCACTAAAGAGCTGCAGGAAAAGCTGGGGGTCACCCTGAAGCCGGCATCTGAGGAACAGAAAGTTACCGATGTGCGTGGCAAAGTGGAAGGCGGAGAGGCCGATGCGGGACTGGTTTACCGCACCGATGCCCTGGCTGCCGGTGACAAAGTGGAAATTATCAAGGTTGCAGGCATCGAGCAGGTAGTTAACGCCTACCCGATTTCTTTGGTGAAGGATTCTAAGAACCAGGAAGCCGCGAAGAAGTTTATCGAGGCGGTGCTATCTGAAGAGGGGCTAAAGATCCTCGAAAACTATGGTTTCTCCGCTCCGCTATCAAAAGATAAGAACTAAAGCTTCCCGTGCGTAAGTCTTTCGGTGTTAAGCAAGCGGCGGGATCCCCAGCGTGGCTGGCCGGTCCCGCCGTCTTAGCGTTACTTTTCCTGCTGATACCTTTCGGCGCCTTAATAATGCGAGTGCATTGGGGGCAAATCCCCCAACTCCTTGCCACTCCCGAAAGCCAAGACGCCCTGTGGTTGTCTTTAAAAACCTGTCTGATTTCTACTGCGCTTTGTATCGTTTTCGGGGTGCCCCTGGCGCTGTGGCTTTCGCAAGCGCGAAATAGCTTCTTTCCCCGCCTGGTACGCACCATCGTAACTCTCCCCATGGTATTACCACCGGTAGTCGCCGGTTTGGTACTGCTGATTACCTGGGGGCGCATGGGGATTTTAGGTTCAAAACTGGATCTATTAGGAATTCAGATCGGTTTCACCACCCTCGCGGTGGTTATCGCCCAAACTTTCGTGGCTATGCCCTTTTTGATTACTTCTCTCGAGGGGGCGCTGCGCACTCGTGGTTTCCAATACGAGGCTGCTGCTAGGGGACTAGGGGCTTCTCGCAGCCGTACCCTAGTGCAAGTAACTTTGCCTTTATCGGCACCGGCGATTGTTTCTGCAACGGCCTTAGCGTTTTCTCGTTGTCTAGGAGAATTCGGCGCGACGATCACATTTGCCGGTTCCCTGCAAGGTATTTCTCGCACCTTGCCTCTGGAAGTTTATTTACAGCGAGAAACTGACACTGACCTAGCGCTTTCTTTGTCTCTAGTGATTATTGCCCTGGCGATTGTGATGGTGGGCGGCACCCAAGTGCTTTCCGACTATTGGTATGCGCGCCTAATGGGACGGCATCAGCAAAGCGCAAACACCGGAACACTTGGTGCGATCAGTGGCTTGTCCAAAAAAAAGAAGCGAGACATACAAGCCGGACCTGGAGTACATCTAGATGCGAAAATCGCGGTGCGGCACCTGGACGTGAATTTAGATTTTGCTCCCGGTTCTGCCACTGCCTTGCTCGGCCCCAATGGCGCCGGAAAGTCTACGATTATTTCTCTACTAGCGGGCACCCTAGTACCTGATTCTGGCTCCCTTAAATGGAGCCGAAATCAGCCTCGGATTGCGCTTTTAGCCCAAGATCCCGCTCTATTTCCCCATATGTCCGTGCTGCGAAACGTGGTTTTTGGGCTGCGTTGCCTGGGCATTGAGACGGATCGTGCAGAAGAATTAGCCCGCGCTCAACTGGCGGCAGTAGGAATGCAAACTTTGGAGAAGCGGCGTCCCCACCAGCTTTCCGGGGGGCAAAAGCAGCGGGTAGCTATTGCTCGCGCGATGGCAATTGAACCCGATGTGGTGCTATTGGATGAACCGATGGCCTCCCTGGATGTGGAAGTAGCCGATCAGCTGCGATTATTGCTGCGTGAACGCATTGGGGGAGCTACCACTATCCAGGTCACCCACGACCTAACAGATGTGATTGCCCTCGATTGCCAGGTAGTAGTACTAAAGCATGGCCAGGTTACCCAGCGCGGTTACTGGCGGGATCTGTTTGAGGAAACGCAAGATCGCTTCTTGCAACAGCTCACCCGGAAAGCCCAGCTTGATAACGCCATCAAATAAGTCTGGACTTTCCCCTCCGCAAAGTTGCCGGTTAGGAAGGGGGGGTGATGGAAACCGGGTAGGGACTACCTTTGAGCAATAGGTAAGCTAGCAGCTATGAGCATTTCCGATCCTGCCAACTCTCCTCAGGGACAACCAGATTCCCTATTTACCAAGGATGCAGTCCCCACCCCGATTACTGCTGAAGATCGGTTAATCGCCGATTTTACTTCCAGTTTGCACTCGCACTCCCGCGTACTGGTGGGATCGGGAGATGATTGCGCGGTTTTGACTCACCCCGATTCCCGCTCCGTGATTTCCACCGATGTGTTGGTAGAAGGGGTACATTTTCGCCGCGACTGGATGAGCCTGGAACAAATCGGGCGGCGCGCTGCCGCGCAAAACGCCGCCGATATTGCAGCTATGGGGGCGAGTGCCCATAGCGCTGTCGCAGCGGTAACCATCCCCAAAAATATGGGTAAAACCGAAATTGACGCTCTCGCTTCCGGATTGGCTACCGGCTTAGAAAGCTACGGGTATGCCCTGGTAGGCGGCGATCTATCTTCCGGGCCGTGCCTACAGGTAGCAGTTACGGTTATTGGGGATTTAGAGGGGCGCCCTCCCCTATTACGTTGCAACGCACAATCCGGTGACCTGATTTATTTCGCGGGTAATCTGGGGGATTCTGCTGCCGGTTTAGCGCTATTAGAACGCTTCCACGGTCCCCAGGAGACGATAGATGACCCTACTCTACCCACGGAGCTGCGCGACCTCGCCATGGAGGCATTATCCCGCTACCAGGTACCGCAGGTACCTGCCGATCTCGCGCCGAAGTTAGCTAAGGCGGGAGCGCACGCCCTGATGGATGTGTCTGATGGGCTTAGCCGCGATGGTGCTAAAATCGCGGCCGCTTCGGAGGTGGTGCTGAATTTGTCCCGATCCCACTTAGCAAAATATGCCGAACGTCTAGCGGGCTTAGCAGATTTCTTGGGAGCCAATAGTTGGGATTGGGTTCTAGGAGGCGGCGAAGATCATGGCCTACTGTGCTGCGCTCCCGCTGGGTTCTCGGTACCCGGTTTTACTGCTATCGGTGAGGCACTACCGGCGAACGCCACCGAAAATTATGCGGCCAACAGAACCGGAGGTAGGGACAGTACTGACCGGGACTTGGCGGACTCGCTTAACCCCTACCTGTTGGTTGATGACAGTCCTTACGATCAGCAGGGTTGGGATCACTTTTCTGACTAAAAGCTGCAGCACGTGAAAATAACCGAAAATGGTGGCTCCGACCGGCATCGATCCGGTGACCTTTCGATTTTCAGTCGAACGCTCTCCCAACTGAGCTACAGAGCCTGGGGTCCTAATAAGACCTGCGACCCAGACGGGACTTGACCCCGCGCCCTCCGCCGTGACAGGGCGG
>NZ_CABTZZ010000048.1 GCF_902489465.1 uncultured Varibaculum sp.
CAACCCGCCACGTAATACTCCTCTTGGCTATTTTTGTCCGCTGGTTGAGGCCATGCGAGAAATCTTCCCTCGTCGCCAACCTGCGGACAGTACCGAAAAGAAAAGAAAAAGCGCTATTCCTTGATTTCTTTAATAACTTTCTTTGCCCAGTCGCGAACTAACTGGTCATCGCGGAAGTCACCCTCCACTGCGCCTCCTAGGCGAGCCACCGTACGCTCCCGCAAAGACAGCTCCTCCGGATCCAATCTGCCCGGGAAAGTCACATATTCTTGCGGATCGATATTCAAAAGCACCGGTCCCACCCGCGAAGGATCTTGAACCTTGTCTTCGGGAACCCCGGACAGCCCCACCGAGAATGCCCACAGCGGAGTGCGGCGCAGTTCCGAAGCAAAACGGCGACAAAAATCATTGGCAGTATCCATCCATTTGGTTAGATAAACCGCTGAGCCAATAATGACTGCCCCGTATCCATCTAGACTGTAGACCTCTTCTGGTTTTTCCAGATCCACTTCCAGACCGGCATTCTCCAGTTCCTCTACAATAACTTTTCCAACTTCTTCAGTCGCTCCGTGCTTGGAGGCGATAGTTACTAAAACCTTCATACCTCTAGTATGACCATTTTTTTCTTTCTTGTCGCGAAAAGACCGGAATTTCTAGATTTCTCATAGACTTGAAACCATGGCGATGGTCGATCCTTCCTTCAAAAATGGGCAAAAGCTCACCGATCTCGCTGTGGTATCCCAATACGCCCTGGATCCGGTAGTTATTTGTCGTAGTGCCGGCCTTCACCGCGTTTCTGAACTGGGGCGTGGCTGTACCCGCGATGTTTCTTGGCTGTTTTCCCTCCCAGAACAAAGCCTTGACCAATTCTTGGCGACTGATGAGGGCGAGCGGTTCTTAGGGCAACTACGTGCAGATTTACAGCAGGCACTAAAGGTGTGGCTGGGAGGTGGCTCCAGAGAAGAAGCCGAACGTTTCTCGCGGATGCTAGGTACCGGAAACATCTTAGACACCGCACAATACCCTGAGGGCAGGGATTACCCCCAGCGACTAGTGGGGGCGATTCTTGCCTGCGAGCAGGAAGAAGATACCAAAATCCCCTGGATGCTCGATCCTGAAAACCTGGTGGAAGCACTCATTGAGCGTTGGGAAGATCTGAGCGTCCACAGCAGACAGCGAATACGTCACGCATTCTTAGGAATTGACGCTACCCATCTTCCTCCTAAGACTGCGAGCGGCCTGAAGACCTGCGGGATTATCCAGACTCGCCGCTCACACCTAACAAAATGGTTAACTGACCCCAAAGTGTTGGCCTACCTGGTGGTAATTATCTACTCCAGCTTGCGGGTATTACCGGTGAGTCTGGTAAAAGAGTTTCATGGATCTCTGCTGGTGCTATGGACCATGGATATTGTTACCGCTATCCCCTACACCTGGGGGGTACTGGCTATGTTTACCGCCAAGCGCCAATCGGTGCGCATCATAGGTACGCTTACTACCGCGATTACTTTCGCAGCTCCCTACGTATATTTCGCTATGACCGGCAAAGACTACCCCACCTACGTGATAGTAATCGTTATCCTGTTTATTATTTCGGGGTTCTTTGTAGAAGGCTCAAAATATCTACGCGAACGTTACCTGGTGAATTTTTTGCAAAAACCACAATAAACCGGCACTAACTGACATCCTAAGGGTTTGCTTGCGCCTGCTTGCCTTCCGCTTGCGAGCCTACAAAAGTACGGATCACGCCGTTCCCTATAAAGTAAATGCCACTAATCCACCATGCCCACCACACTAAGGGGTTGCGTTCGGGGAAGTAAATAGTGAGCCAAATAATGCAGGCCAGCCAAATTACCACTGACAAAATATTAAGCCACCGCAACTTTTCTACCCGGAAGGGGTGACAGAAAGTAAGCGGGGAAACCGTTAGCACGATAAAGAGCACTACGATGGTCAGGTTGAACCACCAGGGCAACGCCACCAGATATAGATAGAGGATTACGATATTCCAGGCGGCCGGGAATCCCACGAAATAGTTATCGGAGCTTTTGGCTTTCTTATTGCAGTAGCAAAACATGGAGGAGGCGCAAACCGATACCATCAGCAATTGTGTCACTACCAAGTCAATTCCCTTACCGGGCGTTCCCGGGGCGAAAAGTAAGGTTTGAGACATAAAAATCGCGGGAATAAATGTCCAGGTCAAATAGTCGACGATAAGGTCGAGAGCGGAACCATCAAACCAGGGAACAACTTCTTTAACCCGGTAGCGCCGCGCCAGGGTTCCGTCCAAGCCATCAACAATCAAACTGATCGCCAGCCAGCCCCACATTTGCAGGTAGTCGTGGCGTATTAAGGCAAGTACCGCGCAACCAGCCCAGACCACCCCGGAGGCGGTGAAAGCATGAACTGCCCAAGCTTTCAGGTAGTCGCTACGCGTGAACTGAGAATCGACTTTCATGGGGATCTGTTCCATACCCCCTATTTTGCCCTAGGGCTTTAAATAGATGAAAACTCGAAAATAAAACCTCTAGTCAGATGACTATGCCACTAATCTGCAACTACCTCAGAAGTCTCCCTAGCTTCGCCCTCCCAGACTGTAGTAGGTAACTTATCCGGTAGATAGAGATTGTTTTCAGCTACGAACACCGGCACCGCATCTTTATCGCGCCGAAGCGATGCCGAGTAATCCTTTAAGGCGCCCACTGCCCACTTCCATAGCAAGGTAATCGCTATCAGATTAGTGATGGTCATAACCGCCATAGCGATATCGACCGCATTCCACACCAACGGTAGGGATACCACAGCCCCCAGCACCACCGAAGTAACGGAGACTACCCGCACCAGCCACGACGCCCAAGGTTTAGTAGTCACAAAGGACATATTCACATCGGAATAGACATAGGCGGCAATAATAGAGGAAAACGCCAGTACCGAAATAATCAGCAACATTAAATAGGTTGACCAATCCCCTAGCTGGGAGGCTACAGCCGCCGTAGTCAAAGAGGCCGCCTGGGAAGGATCGGTACCCGTAAGCACCGCTTTGGGAGCGCTCAAAATAATAATGGCGGTGGCAGAACACACGATAATCGTGTCTACAAAAACTCCAAGCGACTGGATGAGCCCTTGGCGCACCGGATGGGAAACCGTAGCGGTTGCGGCCGCGTTGGGGGCGGTTCCTTGCCCGGCCTCGTTAGAAAATAGGCCGCGCTGTACCCCGTTGATCAGGGCAGCAAATATTCCTCCGCCAACGCCTCCCCCAAGCGCCCCACCGGTGAAAGCACTTTTTACGATTAAAACTAGGATCGCGGGAATCTGCCCAATATTCATCACCAGGATAATCGCCGCAATAATCACGTAAACCACGGCCATAATAGGAGCCATCCATTCGGTTACCCGCGCTACCGAACGAATTCCTCCTAAAATAATCGGAGCCGCAAACACGAACAGAATCACCGCAATAATCGCCGAATGCGTGCCTTGCTGGGCTTCGGTAGTGCCGAGGGTCGCCATGATCGAGCCGGCGATGGCATTGGATTGCACGGAAGTTATCACGAAACCACAGGTAATGATAGCGATCACCGCAAAGATAGAACCAAACCAACGTTTGTGCAGCCCCAACCACATATAGTAGGCCGGACCTCCTCGGAAAGTACCGTCTTCGTTTTTGACTTTGAAAATCTGCGCCAGGGTGGATTCCATAAAAGAGGTAGCCATCCCCACTAGCGCTACGATCCACATCCAGAAGATCGCGCCCGGCCCGCCGATGATGAGGGCCGCCGCCACCCCGAAGACATTGCCTACTCCCACGCGAGCCGCCAAGGAAATAGTGAAGGCTTGGAAGGAGGAGATTCCTCCACGTGAATCTTTGCGAGAGGATAACACCACGTGCCACATATGACTGAAGAGGCGGAACTGCACTCCCCTAGTAACTACCGTGTAAAAGATCCCCAGGCCGATCAGGATCCAGATTTCGGCGTAGAGGGCGATGGCATCGGCTATCTGTTTGACGATTGCGGCAGCTTGATCCACGTTAGGTATTCCTTTCATCCGCCCAAAAATCTTTTTGGCGTCCCTATTAGGACAATCCGGCAGAATCAAGTTACGCAAACGTGTCCATACTGCGGAAGCTGGTTACAATAGCCGCATGAGTATTGCTCCCCTAAATCAGCTCCTGGACGATTTAGAGGACTCGGGTAAGCTGGATGACCCCGTAGAAGTCCTGGCGGGATTCAGTAATTGGGCGGCTTCTACCCGCCGAGCACTCTATCCCCACCAAGAGGAGGCCGCTACCGAGATCTTTGCTGGCCACCACGTAATTGCCGCGACTCCTACTGGTTCGGGAAAATCAATGATTGCTTTGGCAGGGCATTTGGCGGCGCTGGCGAAAGATCAGCATTCTTACTACACCGCACCTATTAAAGCGTTAGTGTCTGAGAAGTTTTTTGACCTGGTAGAGCTGTTTGGGGCCCGGAATGTGGGGATGATTACCGGCGATATTTCTTTGAATGCGGCAGCGCCGATTATTTGTTGTACCGCGGAAATTCTGGCTAACCAGGCACTGCGTGATGGCGCCGAACTGGATACCGGGGTAGTCATCATGGATGAATTCCACTTCTACGGCGACCCTGACCGTGGCTGGGCATGGCAAGTGCCGATTTTAGAACTACCGAAAGTCCAATTTGTGTTGATGTCGGCTACCTTGGGGAATGTCGATTTCTTCATTCGGGACTTGCAAGCGCGCACCCAGCGGGAAGTAACCTTGGTGGACGGAGCCTCCCGCCCGGTGCCTCTGGAAATGGAATATAGCGAGGACGACTCCCAATACCTGCTCGAAAGCCTGGTAAAAGCGGGACGCTGGCCGATCTACCTGGTGCATTTTGCCCAAAATGATGCGGTCAAAACCGCGGCGGGATTGGCGTCGGCTAACCTGCTGGATCGCGAGCGGCGCGAGAAAATCGCTGCCCACTTAAAAGGGGTGCATTTCACCAAGGGATTCGGGCAAACCCTGTCGCGACTTTTGCGCCTGGGGGTAGGAGTACATCATGCGGGAATGCTGCCCCGCTACCGCCTATTGGTGGAGCAATTGGCGCAACGCGGCCTACTGGCAGTTATTTGCGGAACGGACACTTTAGGGGTGGGAATAAATGTACCTATCCGAACGGTGGTGTTTACTTCGCTGGTAAAGTTCGATGGGCGCCGCCAACGGCATCTTTCAGCAAGGGAGTTTCACCAGATTGCCGGCAGAGCCGGGCGCGCCGGGTTTGACACTATGGGGTTTGTGGTGGTGCAGGCGCCGCCCGAGGTAATCGAAGCCAAGAAACTGGCAGCGAAGGGGCAAAAACGCAAGAGTGCGTCCGCGGCAAAGAGTCAAAAACCTAAAGTATCGTGGGGACGTTCTACCTTTGAGCGCCTGGTGGCTGCCCAGCCGGAAGCGCTGCGGTCTCATTTCCAGATTGACCATTCCTTAGCACTTAATGTGCTTTCCGGTGGGCGGGATGCCGGGGAGCATTTGCTGTGGCTGGCGCGCAATAACCATGACGGACCACAGGATGCCAACCCCCATTTGCGCCGTTTAGGACAGGTTTACTCCTCTTTGAAACAGGCGGAAGTGGTTCGGCATTTGCCTACTGAAGAGGCGGGGAAGCTTGGGCGTCTAGTGCTCACCCATGACTTGCCGGAAGATTTCGCCCTTAATCAGCCGCTATCACCTTTCGCTCTGGCGGCTTTGGATCTATTGGATCCCGATATCCCCGATTACGCTCTAGATTTGGTTTCGATTGTCGAGTCCGTGTTGGAAGATCCCCGCCCGGTGCTGATTGCCCAGCAAAAAGCCCAGCGTGACCAGGTATATCAAAAGCTGCGTTCTGAAGGAGTGGAGTACAACCAGCGACAGGAAATTCTGGAGGAAACAACCTGGCCGCAACCTCTGAAAGAACTAATCTCCGGCGCGTTTACGACTTTCGCGCATTCTAACCCTTGGGTTTATGGCTCCGCGCCCTCCCCCAAATCGGTGGTGCGCTATCTGGTAGAAAATACGCTGACCTTTACCCAGTTTATTTCTCGCTTTGAACTCGCACGCAGTGAGGGTGTGGTACTGCGCTACCTGACCGATGCCTATCGCGCCTTGGGACAAATCGTGCCACCGGAGAAGCGGAATGAGGACTTTGACCAGTTATTGATCTGGCTGGGCAACACAGTTAAGGGCGTGGATTCCTCGCTACTAGATGAATGGGAGGCGCTGGCCAGCGGGAAACGCCGGGAAAGCCCCGCGGAGAATGCCCAGGAGGAACCCGCGTTTGGAAGCGCAGAAGGCCAGCTGCCCAGCGCTAATCCTTTCGCTTTGCGCCGCCAGTTCCGTAACGCCGCCTGGAAGCGCGTAGAAGCGGTGGCCTTCGATAGCCTGCCTCGCCTTACGGATTGCCAAGATTTACATCCCGAAGGTACTGAATGGTCGGATGAGGAGCGTGGGGCTCTGCTGGATGATTATTGGGAACACTACGATGACCTGCAACTAGATCAGGGGGCGCGCGCCAGCAACCATGCGGTGATTAGCGAGGGCGAAAACGCGCGAGAGCTGCTTTCTCGCTATCTTCCTGCCGATAGTGATTTGCTGGCCGGGAAGAAAGTCTGGGCGCTATTGCAAGAAGTGGATGATGGTAGCGGGCTATGGGAATGGCGAATGCTATTTGCCTTAGACATTGCAAAAACTGATGACAGTGGGCAGCTGCAACCGTACTTAGTTGCCTACGGAGATATCACCTAGGGCGCTACTTGCGATAGCGTCCTGCCAGCGATTTGCCACGCCCACTAGAGTGGGAGTTATGGATATCGCAACCGGGATTAAAAAAGTAGACCAGCGGATTACTAAGGCTTGTCAGCAAGCGGGACGGGCGCGCAGCGAAGTTACTTTGGAGCTGGCAGTAAAAACCCGCACTAGCGAGCAGATTATTGCGGCTGCTAAGGAACTGAAAGCACGCGGCCTACCGGTAGTGTTAGGACACAATCACGTGCAGGAAGCCGTGGCGACTAATCAGGCCGTGCGAGCGGTAGACCTGGGCGCGGAAGTTCATATAATCGGTCATTTGCAAGGCAACAAGATTAGTGCCGCCTTGCAAGTTTGTGACCTGGTAGAAACCGTGGATTCTCTGAAAACTGCCCAGCGGCTAGTGCGCCGCCTGGAGGCGAACTATTCGGGGCGCGTCCTACCGTGTTTTATTGAAGTGAATTGCTCACGCGAAGCATCCAAAGAGGGAATAAACCCCGAGGACGCCTGGGAGTTAACCCAGCAAGTGCTACAAATGGAGCAGCTCAGCTTGCGCGGATTTATGACCATTGGGGCACTCAGCCCTGATGAAGAGCGCATTCGCGAGTCCTTTAGGATTTTGCGGGATTTGCGAGATCGCACGCTTGCTGCCGGAGGACGCGGCGCGGACGCCCGGGAACTATCGATGGGAATGTCAGGGGATTTAGAAATCGCCATCAGCGAGGGCGCAACTATCGTGCGCATCGGCACTGATGTTTTCGGCGCGCGCGATTACCGTTAAGGCTTTGTTTGCCGCTCAATCCGCAGTCGGTTAGTTTGCAATCCGCCGGTTAGCTAGGATTGCTTCCACATCTACTGGCTTGCTTTGTGCCACCAGCTGCGCGGTAGTCAACGACTCCTCGCTATGCGGACGCGGCCGCGAAGGACGGTAAGGAGCCTTGTTTTGGCTCGCCAAATGCTCCGCGAGCAGCTCAGAGGCGTCTACGTCTCGGCGCGCTAGCCGCGGTTTGAGGGCGTAGATTGGTTTCGGCATCGGCGTCGGCGTCCAGGTGTGGTCAGTTTCTGCCTGGTTTTCTGCTTCCACCTCTGGATGACTAGTAACTGCCGAGGTCTCCGCTTTCTCGGTAGCATCCGCGCTGGTATCCTCTGCCGAGATTTCGGTATTCTCCGCTGCCGTAGTGGTTTCCTTCTCGGCTAGTGTGGCGGCAACGCGCTCTCTATCCTCGCTGACTTTTTCTTCTGTAGAGGTAACTGCTTCGTTTTCTTTGCCAGCATCGAAGAGGCTTAGCGAATGGCTGGATACTGTTTCCCGAGTAGTTACCTTAGCCGTTTCTTCTGCTTGGTCTGTGGTTTCGTCCTCGTGAATTACAAAGTATTCTCGCAACGTGGCGGCGCGCCTGGCGGCGGCAGCTAGTTTTCCGAGTGCATTCTGTCCCCGGTTTTCTCCGCCCGCTTCTGCTTTCAGTTCGCTAGCTGTAGCCGTGATGCTCGTTTGGGGTTTTTCGCTGCTGGCAGCAGGCTCGCTAGCTTCGGCCTCAGCGTGCATTTGTGCGAATTTCTTTTCACTAGCACTGACGCGATGTCCTTTAGCGGGACGGGTCTCGAGGGCGTGAATAAGCTCTTGGGCTCGCTGATCATTTTCCCGGCCGGCTTTGGCAGCTCGTGCCCCCAGAAATAGCGTTCCCGCAATGGTAGCGAGCGGAATAAGTGTCCACCACCAGGAAAGCAGGCTTACCGCAGCCGCCGTAACCAGCACCATACCTACCGCGAACTGTACCGTAACTAAAGTGAGACGGCGACGCGCAGCTTGTGATCGTCGCTCAATCTGCCGAGCCCGGGTAAGCCGAGCGGCCATCAGTTCACTGTGGTCACGCTGGGTTGGTGCTACTGGTCGCTGCATGGTTCCTCCTAATACTGGGGGGTTTACGCTGTAACGTTGTCGCTTTTGCGCCGGTTGCTGGGTGTTAAGCACCCGCAAATTTGCGCTAAAACGATCATCGCCATGAGATTGGGTTTGCCGCCGCTTGGAGTCAATCAAGAGAGGTAGGTAGATACCCCCCAAAACTAAGACCAATATCGGCAAAGCCAATCCAATAAACTCCACATATCAAAAATAGGGGATTTAGGCGCCAGATTCTCTCTTCATAAAGGCGTGTTGAACAGGGAAAGTTATTAAATCTTTAGCAAATCGCAACATCTATAACAATCACACCAATAGCCACAATTACTGGGGATATTCTCCCGTATTCATCCCGGGCTAGAGCTAGTATTTTAAGCGATCGCAAGTTTAGAAAACCCTAGAGATCACGGAAGAGAACTAGCTAGCAGCGCGGGTTCTACACCCTAGGGTTGACCCCATTTAAGGCGCACTCTTTTTTCCAGCTGCGCCAGGTATCCACCCGCGGGGACTTCTTCAGCGGTAGCCGCATATCCAAGATGATCAGCCCAACTTCCCGCAATGCAATAGAAATTGTTTTTTCGTCCCTCAAAACGCAGACCCAGTTTTTCCACTACCCGCAACGACACTTTATTTTCGGGACGAACATTTATTTCTACGCGGTGCAGATGGGGAGCCCCTAAACATAAATCCAACACCATAGCCACCGCAGTAGTAATCACCCCGCGACCACTGTATTCCTCCGCTACCCAATAGCCCAGGTTTCCCGAGTGCGATGCCCCCAGGGCAATATCCCCGATAGTAACCTGTCCCACTAACTGCTCATCAGCATAAACGCCAAACGGATAGTAGCGCCGCTGACGCACCAGGCGAGAGCTACGGCGAATAAACGCTTCCAACTCCATATCGTCTGGAGGATAGCCGGGAGCAATACTGGCTTCCCAAGGCGCCAACCAACGCTCATTATCGGCTCTTACCTGCGCGGCCTGACGATGATCTCGCGCCACCATTTCTTTAACGGACAGGTGATTGACAGGTAGATCACCCGGTTTAATCAGGCCGCGAGCTACCGGATTATCCAACTCCGCATAGTAACGCGGCCTGCGCCTGAAAGTTAAACGCTCGTAAAGCAACACGGAGCCCTAATCTAGCACCATACAGTGGAAATAGTCTCCCTCCGAGACGGAAGTGACCGCCTCGGGGATAACCGCCAGCGCATTCGCCCTCGCCATGGTAGAGAGTAAAAGATCCTCTGGCTCGCCGGTTAGTCGCGCGCGATAACCACTATCGGGCGCACCTACGATTTTGACGGGCACAAACTGCCGCCTACCAGCCGGGGAACGCCAACCGCGATCCACTCGCGCCCGCAAGGAAGGACGATACAGTTCGCCCCAACCAGCCATATGCCGCAGGCAGGGGCGTACAAAAATCTCGTAGCTAATCTGGGCGGCTACCGGATTTCCGGGGAGGCAAAAAATCGGGGTACCCTCCCCGACAGTACCGTAACCGAGTTGTTTACCGGGAGTCATCGCCACATTATCGAAGCGGGCAGTCCCTAAAGGAGCCAACACCTCTTTCACCGTGTCGGCGCTACCGTAGGAAAGACCCCCGGTGGTGATAATAATATCGGCTCGAACTAGCTGGTCTTCAATAGTTTCAGAGAGCGTCTTTTGTTCATCAGGCACTGCCGCCACTCGGAAAGTGTCAGCGCGAGCATCGGTAACCGCGGAAGAAAGAGCATGCCCGTTAGCATCGAAGACTGCCCCGGCGCGAATCGGTTTACCCGGCTCAATCAGTTCATCTCCGATAGACAAAATCACTACCCGAGGACGAGGACGCACCGTCACCCGTAGGCGTCCTACTCCCGCCAATAACGCTACTTGCCGCGATCCGATACGCGATCCAGCACGTAAAATGGGGGTGCCAGCACTTACGTCTTGGCCGCGCCGCAAAATATTTTTCCCCTTGGCGCAGGCAGATAAAATTTGTACCCGCGCCGGACCTTGGTCAGTTTCCTCCAAAGGCACCACCGTGTCGGCTCCCACTGGCAAGGGAGCGCCCGAAGCTATCCGGACTGCACTATTTTCCACCAAGGTACACGGTTCTGCATCCCCCGCTTTGACCTCAGCGATCACATCCAGGAAGACCTGACGCATTTTGCCGGCTCCCCCCACGTCTTGGGAACGCACCGCATAACCATCCAAAGTAGCCTGGTCGGTGACCGGTAAATCGAAAGGTGCACTCACGTCCTCAGCTAGGACACACCCCACTGCATCTGGCAACAACACATCCAGGGGATCCAGCGGAGCCACTAGGGAAAGACAAGTATTCAAATGTTCCGCAACCGTGCGCATTATCCCTCCAAAGTCTCGTACTATTACCAGGTTACCTGCCGGAGTCTTTGCCGCGATGACGAAAAGCCGACTGTGGTTAAACGAGCGACTATCATAGACTCATGGGTTCTGTGAACGGTAAGCCGGCACTGCGAAAAAAATTTCTGGATCGCCGTCGCTTAACGTTTTCCCCTGCGCAACGTGTCCAGGCAGAATCGCAAGTGCTTGCGGCTGCCAGACCGCTATTAGATTCCCTAAAACCCGGCGAGGTAGTAGCCAGTTATCTATCCTTCGACACCGAAGTTCCAACCTTCTTACTCAACGAAGCCATTTTAGATTCCGGTTTGAAACTAGTTGTCCCTTGCGATTTGGAGCAGCCGCGTTGGGGACAATTAGATCCGATGCAACATACCCGCGCCCTATATCGCCGTTTCAACCCCCACCCGCCACTGGTGTCTCGGGAAATGCAATGTGATCACCTGGCTAAACTGGGTTTAAAGGTGATTTTCTTGCCTGCTTTAGCAGTAGATAGGACACAGGTGCGCCTGGGACGAGGAGCCGGTTGGTACGACCAGGCTTTGGCGCACTGCGACCTGACTGGTTCCACTCGCCCCCAGTTGATCGCCCTAACCTATGAGTGGGAAGTTTTACAGGCAGGAACGCTGCCTCATGAACCGCATGACCAGCTAGTTGACCAGGTGATTACCTCCTCTGGGCGGCTACAAAAACTAGGCAGCGAGTAGATTTACGATCCCGGTAGTGGGTTAGCTTCCAGTTAGGTTGCTGTGTCCCCTAAAGGGCAGATTATGCCGATTAGCTTCGCAGTGTGCCTCTCCCCCGGTTTACCGCTCCTAAAAAGGGAGGAAATAACCCTTAGGTTAATGGTTTTCTGCAGGTAGCGTTTCTCTGTCCCCAAGGGGTAATAATCTCCATGTTTTCCGGAGGATTATCTCGGCTTTCCCTAGTGGTCAGGAAACCGACAATAATCTGGTTATGCGTGAGTTTCTTTGGCGTTGGCGACGCACTATCGCCCTGGCGGCCGCAGTTGCAGTAGCCATCACCCTACTGCGTTTAGTGCTGCCCCAGGTGGCCACTAAACCACTGCTAGTTGCCACCACCGCGATACCACCAGGGACAATCATTAACGCTAGCCAAGTGAGAGTTAAAGAGATTCCTGTTGCCGCCCTGCCGCCTCAGGCTTATAAGAAACCTTCCCAGGCAGTCGGTCAGCGGACAGCGGTAAGAATTGCCTCTGGAACAGTGCTTTTCCCCGCACTTTTCTCCTCTTCCTCTTTTTCCCGACAAACCTATAAGGGACAAGTCATAATGGCGCTACCCTTGCGTGAAAGCGATCAAGGTTTGGCTAGTGCAGGCGACACGGTGGTTTTCTTTCTGGGAAATAGCCCATCACTACCCGCAGATTCTTCTCACCCGAGCCAGGATAAAACGGATAATAATACGAAAATCGATTGTGAAGACCCGGATCGTAAACCTGCAGACGATAAGGAAATCTGTGGTCAAGTAACGGCTAAAGTGTTATCGGTCACCGATGCTAAAGATTCTTTGACGGGGGAACAAAATACAGCCACTATTGAGGTTGCGGTTAAACCCAGTGAGGCTGGCCGCCTGGTGCAGGCCAGCAAATCTGAACCGCTACAATTGGCCAGAACAGGTTAATACAAATAGATGAGGAATAATGAGTAAAGAAAATACTGGTTTCATTGCTGGATTTAAAGAGTTTATTTCCCGCGGCAACGCCATCGACCTAGCAGTTGGGGTGGTTATTGGTGCCGCTTTTGGAGCAGTAGTCACCGCCATCGTGGATAAATTCATAAACCCACTGATTGCAGGGCTAGTTGGCAAGCCTAACTTCGATAATGTATTGGAGTTCCACCTCGGTAACGCTACCGTGCAACCGGGAGCAATTATTACTGCCCTGGTTAACTTCCTGCTAGTCGCCCTGGCGATTTATGCCTGCATTATCGTGCCGATGAATAAGCTGATGCGAGTGCGCGATGCTAAAGCAAAGACCGATGAGGAAGAAGAAGCACCCGAGGCAGATCCCCAGGTAGAACTGCTAACCGAAATCCGCGACCTACTGCAATCCGAAAAATCTGCCTCCCAAAACAACTAACCTAGTCCTGGCTCTGGCTAGCTGCTTGACTGCGCGGGAGAGAAGTACTTCCTGAAAGTCCCGCGCGAAGCCTAGGTTTTTCCTCCCGCAATTGTCCGCGCACAGGGGCGGATTTTGCCTCGCGCCCCGAAATCCGGAAAATGCTCTGGCATTTTCACGGATTTAACGCCCGCAGCCTACCCTACGGCATAAATCCGCCCCTGCACGCTAGTTGCGTACCTTAC
>NZ_CABTZZ010000049.1 GCF_902489465.1 uncultured Varibaculum sp.
GATTCATGTCATACCTCAATCCGGGTCTGGCTCGGTAAAAGCACTCCGGGGACCCCGTGACCGGCTTAGCCGGTCAAAGCCCTCTCGTATCTTTTACCGGCCGCGACCCTTGCTAGCACCTTAGATTTTGAAGCTAACTACTTGATGTCACATGAGGGCTAGGTTTTATCCGAGTGGGCGCGGTGGGCATAAGAATTCGGAAAACGTCGCTACGTTTTTCGAATTCTTGGGCAGGAGGGAAAACTTCTCCCCCACACAAGGGGTACAGCTGGTACAAGATTCTCGTAAGGTACGCGCACTGAGCGTGCAGGGGCGGATTTATGCCGCAGGGTAGGCTCCGGGCGTTAAATCCGTGAAAATGCCAGAGCATTTTCCGGATTTCGGGGCGCGAGGCAAAATCCGCCCCTGTGCGCGGACGACTACCGGAGGAAAAACTTCTCCCCCCGCGCCCTCGTCTGCGCCTATGGAATATATCCGAGCAGCTGGTATCTGGCGGGAAATTATAGTGAGGCGGGTTAGCGACTATGATTGAAGCGATCATGACCCATTATCGACAAAGGGGAGATCCTTGCGTAAGCGTCTTTTGGCCGTGCTGGCGGTTGCCGGTTTGGTATTAGCTGGCTGTTCCAGCACTAATTCTTCCACTAATAAATCGGAACGAGTGCTCACGATCGGGGTGCATGCCACGCCCTCGACTTTAGATCCCTCGCATAACGATGCGGCAGCGATTACCTATGCGCTGCTCTATAACGTATATGAAACTCTGCTGCGAGTTGATGGTAAAGGCAAGATCGTGCCGCTGCTGGCGAAAAGCTACGAGGTTTCACCGGACAGAAAGACCTACACGTTTACTTTGAAGGACGCGAAGTTCGCTTCCGGCGCCCCCGTCAATGGGGCAGCAGTCGCGAAAAGTTTTAACTACCTCCTTAACGATAAGACCGTCAGCCCCACCCGCAAGCAAGAGATGGAAGCCCTGAAGGCAGTTAAGGATCTCGGGGGAAACAAAGTACAGTTTGAGCTTTCCCACCCCTCGAATGCGTGGCTATATTACATGAGTTCCACCGCTGGGATTATTTACGATCCGCAGGCACTTGATAAGGGAGACTTAGCTACTAAACCAGCTGGTTCTGGCCCGTACACCCTGAAAGAGTGGCGGCAGGGAGAAGAAATCCAGTTAGCCACTAACCAAAAATATTGGGGAGATAAACCCAAAGTTAAGGGAGCGACCTTCCGCTACTTCTCTGACCCTAACGCGATGAATACCGCGATGCTCTCTGGCTCGCTCGATATTATTTCTAACCTGGCTGCCCCTCAAGCACTCGATAAATTCACTGGCGATTCCCGGTTTAAAGTACTGGAAGGACACACTAACGGTGAAGTAGTGATGGGCATGAACCAGCAGCGCGAAGCCCTCAAAGATAAGCGAGTGCGCCAAGCTATTAACTATGCCCTTGACCGTAAAGCGGTACGGGACGCCGTTTGGGCAGGTAAAGGTTTGATGATCGGATCGATGGTACCTCCCACTGATCCCTGGTATGAAGATCTGTCGACGGCCTACCCGGTAGATCGGGAAAAAGCCAAGAAACTACTGGCAGAGGCGGGATATGGCGACGGGCTCACCTTAAAAATGCGGATTCCGACTTTGCCCTATGCTTCGGGTGCTGCCACTCATATCAAGAGTCAGCTGTCCAAAGTGGGGATTTCCTTGGATATTGAACAGCTAGAGTTCCCGGCACGTTGGATTGATGAAGTGATGGTCAAATCTAACTACGACCTGACTATTGTTGCCCATATGGAGCCACGCGATATTTCCCGCTTTACCAACACTGACTATTATTGGCATTACGATTCCGAGCAGTTCCGGGACTTGTATCAAAAAGCAGATCAAGCTTCCCCGGAAGAACAGGTAAAATACATGAAGCAGGCAGCAAAGGTACTATCTGATGATGCCGCTGCCGGGTTCTTGTGGCTATTGCCTAACCTGATTGTCACCAAGGCAGATATTAGCGGTTTGGCCGCGAACGTAACCGGACTGTCCTTCGATTTGTCTTCCATTAGCTACCAAAGCTGAAATGAAAGCGTCAGCAAAAGCCATCCTTAAACGGATTGTGACCCTATTAGTTAGCCTGATAGTGGCCTCTGTGGTGGTGTTTTTGCTAATAAATCTGCTGCCTGGGGATGTTACCGGGGTAATTTTAGGGGCGAATGCCGACCCGGAGTCGGTGGCGAAACTGCGGGCAGCAATGGGACTAGATCAGCCACTGATTCTGCGCTATTTTAGCTGGCTATCAGGAATGATTCGTCTAGATCCCGGTACCTCGATTTTCACGGGGCAGGCAATATCTGAGCAGCTACCTCACCGTCTTGAGGCTACATTTTCATTGGTCTTTGCAGGAATGTTTTTGGCGTTGCTGCTGGCCATTCCCCTGGGAATGGTGGGGGCGCTGTGGCGCAACCGCAAGAGCGGGATCGTGGTTTCCGCCCTCAGCCAGCTGGGAATGGCGGTTCCGGCTTTCTTAGCAGGCATGCTACTAACCATAGTTTTTGCAGTAAAACTGCAGGTTTTGCCGGCCAATGGCTATGTTTCTTTTCGAGAAGATCCTCTGGCATGGGCACGCTATCTTTGCTTACCGGCGCTTTCGATAGCGATAGTGCAAGGAGCGGTACTAACCCGTTACACCCGCTCGGCTTTTATCGAAGTAATCAAGCAGGATTATTTCCGTACGGCGAGGGCGATTGGTTGGCGTTTTCCGGGAGCACTACTGCGTCACGGGGTGAGGAACGCATCGTTACAGGTAATCACGGTCCTGGGATTACAACTATCCACCCTGCTGGTAGGGGCGATTGTGGTCGAGCAGGTGTTTGCAATCCCCGGCTTGGGTACCTATCTGATCGCGGCAGTCGGGCAGCGAGATTTAACCGTGGTGCAAGCGGTGGTCATGCTGCTAGTGGCAGCAGTATTGGTGATTAATGCCCTGGTGGATGTGGTCTACCAGTTGCTGGATCCAAGAATTCGGCAGGGGGTGGAACGGTGAAGACCGATCAGAAAATATCGCTGCGCCGCCACCCCAGCCTGTGGATGGGAATCGCGCTTGTCAGCCTGATAGTGCTGATGGGAATAGTGTCCTTCCTATATCTGCCTTTTGATCCTACGGAAGTGAGCGAACAGCGTTTAAGTGCGCCCTCGTCCTCCCATATTTTCGGTACTGATGATTTTGGCCGCGACGTGTTTTCGAGAATGCTCTCGGGAGCCGGAGTCTGCCTGTTAGTGGGGATAGTGTCGGTCAGTATCGGCGCCATCATCGGGGTTCCCCTGGGTGTTTATGCGGCTCAACGCGGAGGCTGGCCAGCTAAGATTATTGAACGCGGCCTCGATATTCTTTATGCTTTCCCCGCCCTGCTCCTGGCGATTTTACTGGCGGCAGCGCGTGGATCCGGGTCTACTTGGACGGCCATGGTGGCGATCGGGATCGCCTCGATTCCGGCTTTTGCCCGTAACGTGCGGGCAGCTACCTTGGGGGTAATGTCGCAGGACTATATGGTGGCGGCCAGGGCAGCAGGTACCCCCCGGTATCGCTCGACTTTCACCCACGTTTTGCCCAATATTATGCCGACGATAATCGTGCAGGCATCGGTGAGTTTCGCCCTCGCGATTTTGGCGGAGGCCGCCCTTTCCTATCTGGGGTTAGGGACTCGCCCGGACACTCCCACCTGGGGGTTAATGCTATTTGAAGCCCAAAAATCACTGTTGGTTACCCCGCAGTTGGCGCTGTGGCCGGCGCTGGGAATCGCCCTTACTGTCCTGGGGTTCAACCTATTAGGGGATGGGCTGCGTGAAGTACTGGATCCGCGACTTCGGGAGCGAAAATGAAGGGACTAAAAGTAGATAACCTGCAGGTTTCTTTTCGCGACCGCCAGGCAGTTAAAGGAATCAGTTTTGAAATCCCGCCCGGGGCACGCGTGGGGCTGATTGGAGAATCTGGTTCCGGTAAATCGGTGACCGCCCTATCTCTTATGGGTCTCCTTGATGAGGGCGCGCGAGTTTCCGGTTCTATTCGTCTTGACGGCCAAGAACTCTTATCCCTGACAGATAGACAGTTGGCACAGTTGCGGGGCGAGAAAATCGGGATGATTTTCCAAGAACCCATGACCGCCCTTGACCCCACGATGCGGGTTGGTAAACAGGTGGCCGAGGTTTTAGCGCTGCATCAACGCGGTAAACGGGGAAAACGCGAGGAAGTAATAAAAATGCTTCAGAGGGTGGGTCTGCCGGATCCGGAGCAAAGTGCTAATGCTTTCCCTCATCAGCTGTCTGGAGGACAGCGCCAACGAGTCATGATGGCGATGGCGCTGATAAATGCCCCCCAGCTGTTGATTTGCGATGAACCCACCACTGCTTTGGACGTGACTGTGCAGGCGAAAGTGCTGCGGCTTTTAGATAAAGAACTATCTGATAGCGCTGCGGCCTGTCTGTTTATTAGCCACGATTTAGCAGTGGTTAACCAGATTTGTGACTATCTGCTGGTGATGTATCAGGGGCAAATCGTAGAACGCGGCCCCCTCCGGCAACTGCTTGAACGGCCTAAACATCCCTATACTCGCGGCTTACTGGCAACCGCAGATATTGCGGCAGTAGCACCCGGCCAGCGCCTACCCGTCCTCAGTGATTTCTTTAGGGGGAGCGATGAGTGAGCAACCGATTTTCCTCGCCCAAGATTTGGTGAAAATCTATCCGCGCTCTAATGGCCAGGTACGCGCGGTAGCGGGCATAAACCTGGAAATTAATTCCGGCGAACGCCTGGGAATCGTGGGGGAATCTGGTTCCGGGAAGTCTACCCTGGTGCGGATGCTATGCGCCCTTTCTCGTCCTACTAGCGGGGAAATCTGGTTCGATGGGCAAAAGATTACGGGATTAAAAGAAAAGCAGTTAGGAAATTTGCGTTCGCGGGTACAGATCGTGTTTCAAGACCCGCTCAGTTCCCTAGATCCCCGGATGCGGGTAGGAAAGATTATTACCGAACCCTTGCGTTCTCCCTGGGTGCGGGGGCGGGAAGGGGTGCCTACCGATACCTCGACGCGTCTACAAGAAGTGCTGAGCGAAGTTGGTTTAAGTAGCGAGGACGCCCTCAAATATCCCCACCAGTTTTCGGGAGGACAGCGTCAAAGGATTGCTTTGGCTCGCGCCCTTGCTGCCCGTCCTCAGGTGCTAATAGCTGATGAAGCGGTCTCGGCACTGGACGTTTCGGTAAGAGCTCAAGTGCTGAACCTGATCATGCAGATCGCCTCGCGAGAGAACTTGACTTTATTATTTGTCAGTCACGATTTGGCGGTGGTGCGCCATCTATGTCAGCGGGTAGTGGTCATGCGTGAAGGAAAAATCGTGGAAGCCGGCTCAGTTGAGCGGGTATTTTCGGATCCGCAGCAAGATTATACTCGCGAACTGATCGCGGCTGCCCCCCGCTTACCCTTAAAGCGGCCTCCTGTGCAGCACGAAAATCTATAGATAATAATTCTGATCTAGCGCCAGAATCGGCGCGTTATCCCCAGTTTTGATCACTTTGGTGCTATTCGGGATGTGAAACCTTATAATGGGAGACTGAACAAATGATTCAGCCCGGCAATTACCGGCTGAATTTTGCAGATTCCGCGCCATAAACCATGGTCAAGAAGATAAAGGGGCAGCGCATGAAGTTCGTAGTCGAGCGCGACGTTTTCGAGGACGCGATCAGCTGGACCGCCCGCACTTTGCCGGCACGTCCAGCAGTAGCAGTACTAGGCGGGGTGTGGATGAGCGCCAAGGCCGGTATCGTAACTCTCTCCAGCTTCGACTATGAAGTTTCTTCCCGGAACCAATTTGAGGCCGACATCGAATCGGAGGGAGAAGTCCTGGTTTCTGGAAAAATGGTGGCCAACATTTGTAAGCAACTCCCCAAGAAACCAGTAACTGTCGAGATGGAGGGGGGCAAAGTCATTATTTCTTGCGGCGCCTCCAGTTTCCAGCTGGCAGTAATGCCCCTCGATGACTATCCGGCACTGCCACAAGTTCCCGAAGCGGTCGGGGACGTTGACTCCGGCGAGTTCGCGCGAGCGGTCGCACAAGTCTCCCGCGCGGCCTCCTCCGATGAAGCGCTACCTCTACTGGCGACTGTCCGGATGGAGCTATCAGATTCCCACCTGAACTTGATGGCTACTGACCGGTACCGCCTGGCAGTACGGCAAATGGATTGGCAACCGAAACAAACTGATTTCTCTGCCGATGCCCTGGTGAAGTCGCGGATTCTTTCCGAAATGGCCAAAGCGCTGTCTGGTTCCGGCGAGATTCACCTCGGTCTGGAAAATTCTTCCGAAGGAGGAGCGATCATTGCTCTCGAGGCCGGAGGACGCAAGATTACCTCCCAGTTAACGGAAGGCGATTATCCCCCGGTGACCAGCCTGTTCCCTAAAGAAGCGCCAATCAAAGCAGTTATTCGCCGTGAAGAACTAGAGCAGGCTATCAAGCGCGTTTCTTTGGTTACCGATCGCAGCGCTCAGATCCGCATGAATTTTGCGGACGGTAACCTCACTTTAGAGGCGGGTCAGGGTAATGACGCACAGGCTCATGAAGAAATGACCTGCACCTTTATCGCTGATGAACCAATGATGATCGTCTTTGACTCCCAGTATTTATTGGATGGCTTAGGAGCTTTGGATTCCGACTATGTGCGTATGTCCTTTACCCATCCCACTAAACCGGCAGTAATCACCGGGCAGGAAGAACTGGACGGGGATGACTCCCAAGATTTCCGGTACCTGTTAATGCCGATTCGTTACTCATCCTAAAGGACAGGGTAGAGCGCACCCCAGGCTATGTATATTTCTCGTATTGCTCTTGATGATTACCGTAGTTTTCATCAGTGTGTAGTGCAGTTATCGCCGGGGGTAAATATTCTGGTTGGCCCCAACGGTCAAGGTAAAACCAATTTTGTAGAGGCGATTGGATATTTAACTAACTTCCATTCCCACCGCGCTAGCGCCGATAGTGCCCTGGTTCGTTTTGCGCCCCAGTCGGCGGCGCTGGCGCAGCGCGAAAACTCGGAAATCGCAACTAGCCAGGATCAAGATTTAGAACTTCTCGCTACCGCCGCGGGTAATACCGCTGATACTGCCACTTCCGCGGCAGCAGTTATTCGGGTGAAAGCTCATTTGCAAGAACGAGAAGTATTGCTTGACCTGGAGATCGGATCTGGGAGGGCGAATCGGGCGCGCCTAGCCCGCAGCCCGGTTCCTTTAAAACAGGTACGCGGCCTGGTGGCCACCGCTATGTTCGCGCCGGAAGATTTAGATATTTTGCAGGGTGACCCCGCAGCTAGGCGCCGGTTTCTGGATGATTTGCTGGTGCAATTATGGCCGGTAGAGGCCGGTACTATCACTCAGCATCAAAAAATTCTGCGCCAACGCGGAGCCCTATTAAAACAAGCGGCGAAAAAGAAGCGTCGTGGGGCAGACCTTTCGTTAGAACTGTCCACGCTTGAGGTTTGGAATAACCAATTATCCCAGGTGGGAGCGCGTCTGATTGCAGGTAGAGTTCGGGCTTTGCAGGCTCTTGCCCCCTATGCGGCGCAGGCCTATTTGCTGGTGCTCGGGGAAGAACATTTAGCGAATTCCTCGCAAACTTTGGGGCTGTCTTACCTGCCGTCTTTTAATCCGCCCGCTGATCTGGCGGATCCTCAGGCGGTTGCCAGTGCCTTACAGGAGACTTTCGCGGCTCGCCGCCAGGAAGAACTTACTCGCGGAGTAAATTTGGCAGGTGCGCACCGCGACGATATGGCGGTGATGCTGGATGCTTTGCCAGTGAAAGGGTTTGCTTCCCACGGGGAAACTTGGAGCGCTGCCCTGGCTTTACGTCTGGGACAGTTTGAGCTGTTACGGAAGGTGGGGGAAACTCCGATCCTGATTCTAGATGACGTGTTCGCGGAGCTGGACCCCTCTCGACGCGCTGCCCTCCTGGATTTCATGGATCGCGCTGATCAGGTGCTAATTACCGCTACCAACCGCAAGGACTTGCCTGCTGAAATCGAAGGACAATTCTTTGAAGTTTTACGCGGAGGGCAGGGAACCCGGATTCAACCTGCATCCTTGCCCGAGCAGGAGGGCGGTAATGCGGCCTCGGAAAATGATCGGGGAGATGCTTCGTGAGTGAGCAGCCTCAGGAAACCCCCACCTACACCCAGCGAATGCTGCGGGCTGCCCAAGAGCATGCCTTTTCGCAGGGTTTGATCCGCATGTCTGCCAGCGAGCTGCGGCGCTTTCGGGGAAGACGAAACTGGGATGGGCTCGCTACCTCCCCTATGGCCGAGGACGCATCCGCCACTGAGTTTGGGGAGATTTCTTTAGGGAGAGTTAAAGGTATCAATGACAGCTATGCTCGTGATCAGGTTCCGGGATTAGCTCAATTGCAGCCCTCTCCCGGGCTTGCGGGGGCAGGGAATGGTGGCAGATGGTCACGCCGAGAACCGCGCAGTTTAGGGGCGGTTTGGAAAACTTATGTGCGAAATTTTGGGCTCGGGAAGCTACTTGATGAAGGTAAACTAAAAGCCAATTGGGAACAAATCGTTGGCCCTCAGGTAGCCCAACATGCCCAGATTGAATCCATTAAAGATGGAGACGTGATTTTGCGTTGCGACTCTACCCGCTGGGCCAGCGAGCTACGCAATCTGACTCCCCAACTAATGGGTCTAATCGAAGATCATGCCGGGGCAGTAGTGATCAAACGGTTGATTGTGTTAGGCCCGAAGGCGCCCTCGTGGAAATATGGGCCGCGTTCGGTGAAAGGGCGCGGTCCGCGCGATACCTATGGTTGATTTAGGTCCGCCTCCCGGAAGCGTTACCGATAGCCAGCAGGTAGGGGGCGCTGCTATCGGGGGAAACCCCTACACCTTGGCCGGAACCGATTACGAGCGCTACCGCCCCAACTATCCGCCGCTCGCGGTAGACGCGGCACTATCCGGGCTACAAAACCCGAACATACTTGATGTTGGGGCTGGTAGCGGCAAATTTACTCGAGCATTAGCAGAACGGGGAATCACTGTTAGTGCCCTAGAGCCCGCGGCAGCAATGCGCGAAATGTTCCGCGAATCCCTTCCCCAAATCCCCTTATACGAGGGTAAAGCCGAGGACGTGGCCGAAATATTTGCCCCCGGAACCTTCGATGCGCTGTGCTTTGCACAATGCTGGCACTGGGTAGATAGGGAGGCGGCTTGCGCGGCAGCAGCTAAAGTACTTAAACCCGGCGGGAGGCTAGTGATTATATATAACCAAATGAATGTGTCTTTTCCCTGGATAAAGCGGCTTTCTAGGGTGATGCGTTCGGGGGATGTACACCATCCTGACCGCGTACCTCAGCTGGGCAAGGGATTCGCAAAACCGGAGCTACGCCTTTTCCAATGGGGAATATCGCTACCGGTAGCTGCCCTTTTTACCTTGGCGAAAACCCGCTCATCCTATCTGCGAGCCAGCGTCAACGGAAAGCGGCATTTGCAGACTAATCTGAGCTCTTATTTATTCGATGATTTAGCTTTAAACCCTGAGCAAAGCGTGACTTTGCCGTATTACACCCTGGTGTGGATCGCCTCGGTGGCTAATTAGATACCTGCCTTATTGCAGGTAGAGGCGGTTTAGCTGACTAGTTTTGGGACTTGGAAATAATGTTCACCAAAAATTAACGCTGGCTTCAGAGAGGCGTTAACTTCGTGTCTTAGCTTGCAAGTGTCAATGAAAGATCTAAAAGAATTGAAGGAAAGACATGCGCAAGAGCATTAAATCTTTAGCTGTTATCGCTGGTCTTGCCCTTTCGGCAACCAGCTTGGCCGCCTGTGGTTCCGATAACGCTACGGGGACAGCTGAAAACACCAAGAAAGTAGAGACCACCGATATTTCTGGCAAACTTGCAGGCGCGGGCGCATCCTCCCAAAAGAGCGCAGTTGAGGCCTGGAAAGCCGGGTTTGCGGATGTAGCTAAAAATGTAGAAGTAACCTATGACCCGACTGGTTCCGGGGCAGGGGTTACTACCTTCTTACAGGGAGGCGTAGCCTTCGCGGGCACTGACGAGGCGCTTTCCAGCGAAGAAGTCGATAAATCCGCTGCGGTTTGCAAAGACTCCAAGGCGATTAACCTGCCGGTTTATGTATCTCCAGTGGTGGTTGCCTTCAACTTGGAGGGAATCAAGACGCTGAATATGAAACCGGAAACCATCTCCAAGATTTTCCGGGGAGAAATCACCAAGTGGAATGATCCGGCAATCGCCGCCGATAACGCGGATGCGAAACTTCCCGATTCCAAGATTGTGGCTATTCACCGTGCTGACCAGTCAGGTACCACCGAGAACTTTACCGATTACCTGCACGCGGCAGCTCCTAGTGCTTGGCCGGATGATCCTTCCAAGGATTGGCCGGTAGCAGGGGGCGAATCCGGAGATAAAACCGCGGGGGTAGTCGATAACTTGAAGAAAACTGAAGGCGCAATCGGTTATATCGATGCCTCGCAAGCCGGTGACTTCGGAACTGCCGCGCTGCAGGCAGGAGACGGTTTCGTGGAATACTCTGCCGAGGCAGCTGCCAAGATCGTTGAAAGTGCCAAAGTTGAGGACGGGCGGGAAAAGAACGACCTGGCGT
The DNA here is from genome assembly GCF_902489465.1 of uncultured Varibaculum sp. Classification (GTDB taxonomy): domain Bacteria; phylum Actinomycetota; class Actinomycetes; order Actinomycetales; family Actinomycetaceae; genus Varibaculum. The sequence continues at coordinate 10,650 of NZ_CABTZZ010000049.1, forward strand.
TGAACCTGAACCGCACCCCGGATGATCCCGAAGCCTACCCGCTGGTACTGGTTTCCTACTACGCGGTTTGCCCGCAGTACAAAGATACCAACACCGCCAAAATGGTGAAAGCTTGGGTTAACTATGTGGTATCCGCTGAGGGACAGCAAAAAGCTGCCGAGGCAGCCGGATCTGCGCCCCTAGGTGCGGAAATCACCAAGAAGATCACTACTGCGCTCGACGAAATCAAATAAGACCCCCCATATTTGGGCAATGGTGGCCAGGGGTACCGGAGAAATACCGGTATCCCTGGCCTTAACCACCTGGAGGAAACGTGAGTATCAAAACCCTCCCCGAAAAACAAGAATCAAAACCAGCTTTCTCTCGAAAGGGAATTTTCAACTGGGATGGACTGTTTTATCTAGCTACCAAAGGTTCAGCGGTAGTCATTGCCGCCGTGCTAGCCCTGGTAGCGATGTTCCTGACTTTGCAAGCATGGCCGGCAATCTCTAACCCGGATCTGCGCCTGCGAATGCGCGGACGTACCGAAATGGTTAGCATCTGGGAGTACGTCGCGCCTCAGTTATTTGGAACGGTGCTGGCAGCAGCAGTTGCCTTGGCGATTGCGATGCCGCTTTCGATGGCACTGGCAGTATTTATTAACTTCTATGCTCCTAAGAAAATCTCGGCAATAATCGCCGGATTGATTGACGTAATGGTAGCGATCCCTTCGGTCGTTTATGGCCTGTGGGGCGGACTGGTGTTATTGCCAATCTTGCAGCCGGTTATGGAGTTTCTCGCCACCTATTTCGGCTGGTTCCCGTTGTTTTCCGGACCGGTTTCTCCGATTGGACGGGTTATTTTCTCCGCTTCAGCAGTGTTGGCGATTATGGTGATTCCGATTATCACTGCGCTGTGTCGAGAGGTTTATGCTCGCGCCCCCAGCTTGGAAATGGAGGCGGCGTTAGCCTTGGGAGCTACTAAGTGGGAAATGATAAAAACCGTGGTCTTACCGTTCGGACGTTCCGGTACGGTTTCAGCGGCGATGATCGGACTCGGTCGCGCTCTGGGAGAAACTATGGCAGTGGCGATGGTACTTTCTCCCGGCGCCTCCTACGTATGGTCGCTGTTTCGGGCGGGAGCGCACTCTACGATTGCCTCCAATATCGCCCTGCAGTTCCCAGAGGCTGATTCCAATATGGCGGCAGCGCTAATCTTCACCGGTCTAGTGCTGTTCGTGCTGACATTACTGGTCAATTCGGGTGCACGTTGGTTGGTAGCTCGTAAAGAAAGTGCGGGGAAATAAATGAGTGAACAAAATCAGAATCAGGGCGACCTGAAGTTGAAACAACAATCTATAGGCATCGGCAAAGATTCCGCCAGTCCCCGAGCAGTTAGTCAGGGTAAAAACGATAAGCTTGCGGCTTTATCTTCCTCGGATAATACCTCTGCTTTGCAGGCGGTAATCCTAGAGAGAAAACTTAAATACCAGGAAAAACCCGACAACACCGAGTCAAAAATGCAGGTACAGCCTGCCCGGCTGGGTGGAGGAAAAGCGCTAAGTTTTCGCCGTCGCTTCACTAATAAGGCTATTGCCGCTTCTATGTGGCTTTGTGGTCTGTTGGTACTGGCGATTCTCGGATCTATCGGATACGAACTTGTTTGTCGGGGCATCGGGATTATTTCCCCCTACTTCCTGAGCGTATCTATGAAAGGCGTGTACGGGGGGATGGAAGCTGGCGGTATCTATCACGCGATGGTGGGTACCTTACTGATCACCCTGGTAGCAGCGGTTATTTCTGTTCCTCTGGGGCTGCTGGTAGCCATCTACCTGACCGAATATGCGGGCAACACCAAGTTCGCCAAACTCACTACCACCTTGGTGGATGTGATGACCGGTATTCCTTCTATCGTTGCCGGCCTGTTCGCGGCGGCTTTATTCACCATGGTGATTGGCCCGGCTTACCGCTCCGGTCTCATGGGGGCAGTTGCCCTCTCGGTACTAATGATTCCCCTGGTAGTGCGTTCATCTGCTGAAATGCTACGGCTGGTACCTAATGACTTGCGAGAAGCCTCCTACGCCTTGGGGGTTCCCAAATGGCGCACTGTGATATCAATAGTGCTACGTACCTCGGCAGCGGGTTTGGTGACTTCCGTGGTGGTGGCCATTGCCCGGGTAGTGGGGGAGACGGCTCCTTTGCTGATTACCGCCGGAATGTTTGACGCGATTAACAACAATGTGTTTTCCGGTCGCATGGAAACTCTGCCGGTCTATATTTACCAGCAATACACCTCCACAGTTTCGTATGCCGTCTTCTGCTTGA
>NZ_CABTZZ010000050.1 GCF_902489465.1 uncultured Varibaculum sp.
GCCGGCGCGGCGGGGCCGGGGGGGCGGCGGCGCGAATAGTTGGGTAGATAAGTCTCTGCCCCCAGCCCCCCCGCCAGCCGGTAGGGACGGCGCAGCTCAAAAAACGAAACAATTCCCCCTACTGCCGCAGGAAGGAAAACATGACCGAGGACAGCATAAAGATTTCCTGCCTGCACAGAAACCAAGAACGGGAGCGCTGCCCCCCAGCTGAGAGCGATTAGGACACGCACAGAATTTACTCGCGTCAGTGCGGCCGATGCCATCCAGGCACCCATTCCAGCTCCCAGGGGAGACAAAATCATTAGCCAACGCAATACAGTGGTGGGAGCGATACCGAAAATCGCGAAAGGTGCGGTGATAACCAGCAGCGGATAGGCAATCGGATCCGGGAGGCCATTTGTCCCCGTAGAAAAGGTACGCCAAGAATTGGTTGCCAATACCCAAAAGTCATGCCAGCTTCCGGGCAGAACGCTCCAGAATCCTCCGTGCATTCCCCCGAGGAAATTTCGCATCCCGAATAAACTAATGCAGAGGAAAAATAGGACGAGTAGCCAGGCGATGATTTGGGCGTGCCAAGTTACCTTGTCCAACTGGGATTTGGCTACTGTCCCTAGTTTGAGCACTTCCTGTCCGCTTTCGCGGTCTACCCGCCGGATCAGTCGACGGTTTTCCCGTACCCTGCTAGCTGGTACTTCCAGGCGGGCAAGTTCGCGCCGAGAGATCTGGGATTGTCGCCGCTGAATCCGCCGCGCCGCCAGGATTTTCCCTAGCGATCCCCATACTCGGTTCGCCGCTTTGATCTCTATTGCTGCTCGCTGGCCTTCAGAGCGTAGCACCCATAATAGGGCTATCAGCAGTGATTTTAGAGGTAGCAAAAAAAGCCATAATGGCAGGAGCACCGAGCTGATAGTGAGGGCACGATAGAGGTACTTATCTGCGCGTCGCGCAGGCTCGGATTTTTCTTTTTCCCGGGGAGCTTTTTGAGCCAAGGGGGTAACCGGAGCCGGATCATAAACGTAAACTGGCTGGTGGGGAACGGGACCGTCTGGGTCTGATAGTTGCCTGCCCTCCTCGGTTTCCAGCTGTTCGTTATCCTCAGCGGTGTTTTGCTCTTCCCCTGGGATACGCTCTTTTGGTCGAGCGTCCTGACTGTTCACTTTCGGGGCTGCGGGTGTCTTTGCTGTCGGCAGGTTTTCCGTTATCGCCGCGGACTTACCCGCTTGGGTTTCTATCGGGTTACCTGTTTCGGCAGACTTTGCAGCCTGCTTCCCCGCGGTATTTTCGTCCCCGGTATCGGCGGCAATTAGACTAGCGGAGTTTTGGGGCTCTAGATATTCGCGTAGCCCGAAGAGTCCGGCTTGCGCGTGGTATATACGGGCTGTTGGCACCAGGCAAACGCGGTAGCCAGCCATTCGAGCACGCCGTCCCAGCTCTAATCCTTCAGTAAATTTTCCTAGCAGGGGGCTAGTTCCCCGCAAACGATCCCAAAGCTGGGCTTTTATCAATAGTCCCGCGGTTCCTACCGCCAGCACATCACTGACACCGTCATATTGCCCCTGGTCAACTTCGCCCGGATCGAAAGGCGTAAGGCGCTCGCCACCCCGAGTAGCGTGGATACCTACCGAGGCTAGCGTTTCTGGTTTATCCCAATCCAGGGCTTTCGGACCGGCGATCCCCAGGGTGGTCGAGTTCTCGAACGCTTGGACGAGTTGCCCCAGACATTCCGGGTCGGGGGCAGAATCATCATGCAGGATCCACAGATAGTCGACGGCCTCCAGATTGTTGGCCCGGGCAAGGGTTACTGCCTGCCCCAAGTTAGGGGCTTTTACCTGGGAATAATGCAGAGGCGCGTAGGGAAGCAGCTGAGCGGGAGTAAGGGTAGTATCAACGGCAGTATCTACCACCACCAGGGAGGTTATGGGGTAACGGCACGCACGCAGCGCTGTTAAAGTTTGTTTCAGGTAGGGAGTAAGACCCTGCGTGGCAATAAAAACCTGGACGCTGGGATGCTGGTAGGAAGCGGATGGTTCAGAGGCAGAGGCCACTGGGCTACCCTACATTGCGCCGCAATCTGCGCCGTTCCCGTTCTGAAAGACCGCCCCAGATTCCGAAGCGTTCATCATTTTCTAAGGCATAACTGAGGCATTCATCGCGAACCTCGCAGAGCTCACAAACCGCTTTCGCTTCCCGAGTAGAACCCCCCTTTTCAGGGAAAAACGCCTCGGGGTCGGTTTGGGCACATAACGCTTGTTCTTGCCAGGAGAGGGGGCCTTGGTCATCCTGCCCAATTTGCCAGGATTGCGGATTAGACGAGATGGGTCCCTCGCCAAAAATGTTCCACATATTGTTCTCCTCGCAAAAATAGGTGTCTATAAGAGTATAAACTACAAGCGTGTCATTCGGGGAAGTCACCCAAAAAAATGGTATAGATTTTTTGTAGCTTCTGCTCTTCTTAAAGATTAGAAATCTTATCTACCTGCAGTTCAGTTCAATAAATTCCGCAATATTTTCCACAGAAGAAATCTTCTCGATTTCCCCACAATTTGGCTCTAGGACTACCGCTGCGCCCTGATAACGCCAAATCTGCCCGATAACCAGTGCCAAGGATTGCGGGGTCGAATCCTCAGCTACTTTGATTAAGATTCGGCGCCCCGGGACCTTTTGTTCACACCAGCGGGAAAAATCGGCTATTGCTTTCCCGTCAGCACTTACCCGAAAAGCGGTGTCTGCCAGTGCAAAGTTTTCCCTAGGTAAAGGGAAAAGTAGTTGATCAGCTTGGGCGAGCACTTCCCGGTTACCGTCTAGAAATCCGGCAGGCAAGTCACCCGGGTAACGCCAAGCTAGCGGAGACAGGCTCACAAGATAGGTTTCAATTCCACTATCCACAAAACCGGAGCCGGCAGCCGGGTCGCTGATTGCACAGGCAACCAGATCCGGATCTGCAATCAGATCTGCCAGCTCTTTACTGTCAGGTGCATAAGCTGTCAGATTCTTCACCGTTAGCCCTAACCCCCACCCGGCAATTCGCCACAGGAGATCACGCCAGGAAAGCCCCAATCCCAGAGCCAACACTCCTCCAGATTCGGCGGCTAGGTCACCGGCCAAAAGATTTTGAGTCTTAGTTACCCAGTTATTGACTACCTGCCCCGATAGCTCTATGCGATCCTGCCCGTACCAGGTAAGACAAGGAGAAGAATGACCAGACAGGTCACTGACCCAAGAGTTATCCCAATAAGATTCGACATCCATTACGGCACTCCCGCCTGCACTAGTTTTCCGTTTCCTCGCACCCGCACTGTTCCCTCGGCCGCCGAAACAAAAACGGCCTGACCGGTACAGATAGTTTCCACTTCCCCGCCGACTCCGACTTCCAGATCACCGTAAACCCCTAATAGTATTCGCGGACCGAAACCGGGAATCGGAATCCATTCCCCACCGGTTATCTCGGACACTGAAAGTTCGAAATCATCCACTGGCGCATAGTAGATCCCGGTACCCCGACCATTCATTTCCGGAGCGATCCGCACCGGGGGCGCGCCGTGAAAATCCATACATCGCAAGGCCTCACCGGCATCAATATGTTTAGGGGTAAGTCCGGCACGCAACACATTATCCGAGGCAGACATGATCTCAATCCCCAATCCTGATACATAGGCGTGCACCGCGCCGGTAGGGATAAATAACGCCTCCCCTACGCGTAAAGTAACCGGGTTAAGCAGCAAGGATAAGACGGCTCCCGGATCACCTGGATAGGTACGCGCGAGAGCTACTGCCTGGCGGTCTACCCTAAGTGAGGGAGAAGTGCCCCGATCTAGGCGATCTTGACAAGCGGTGATTACCGCCTCTATTTGAATTCGGCGCTCCTCATCTAAGGGCGCCAAAAGTTTACGCGCTACTGCCCGTAAACCACGATAACCGGGATAGGCACGCAAGGTTTCTAGCATTTCTCGTGCTAGTGGCGCATTCAAATTGTCTAATACCTCTTTCGCCCGGCGAGGCGCGCGAAACCCGGCAAAGGCCTCAAAGGTGGTAAGCGCGAAAATCATTTCCGGCTTATGGTTACGATCTCGATAGTTTCGCCGCGGACTATCTAGAGGAATTCCTGCTTCTTCTTCCGCTTGAAAACCGGCCTCCGCCTGCTGTTTACCGGGATGTACTTGCAAAGATAGCGGCTGCTCGGGAGCAATTATCTTCAGCAGAAAGGGAAGCTGGACGTCAAAGCGCTCCGAAACGTCCTCCCCTAATATCCCCGCAGGATCAGCGGCGATTACTTCCGAAAGGGGAGTAGATTCCGCCAGTGTCTGCGCGCCTTTATGAGCACCGAACCATAGCTCGGCCACTCGCCGGCCTCCAAAATCAATCCCCGTGAAATCACTGATAGCGCAGGGAGATCCCCAAGCGTAATCCTTAACCGCCCCGGAAAGCCTCAGCAAGGTAGGAACCCTCCTGGCCTTAAACCAGCTGTGCCCCAGCCACCAGGGACTGTAGTTTCGCCCAGGCGATCGAGGAATGCAGACGTCCGCCCAGTCCGCAGTCAGTAGAAGCGATTACCCGTTCCGGGCCAACTGCCGCCACGAAACGCGACAATCTATCGGCTACCAGCTGGGGATGCTCCACGATATTTGTAGAATGACACACCACGCCCGGGATGAGCACCTTGTCTGTAGGCAACTGGTATTCGTGCCAGATGCGCCATTCATGGGCGTGCCGCGGGGAGGAAGCTTCGAAAGTGTAGCCTCTCGCATCTACCCGCAACACGTCCTCCACAATATCGGCGAAGGGAATATCTGTAGTGTGCGGCCCATGCCAAGAACCCCAACACACGTGGAAACGGGTAAGTTCAGTAGGAATATCCTTTAATGCCCAGTTCAAAGCCTCTATGCGAACCCCGATGAACTTTTTGTAGTCCTCTAAGGAAGGTTCCGGATTAATCTGATCCCAGGATTCCGCGATAGAAGGATCATCGATCTGCACCGTAAGACCGGCATCGGTGATGATCTTGTATTCTTGGCGCATCGCATCGGCACATGCCCAAACAACTTCCTCATCGGTGCGGTAATAACGGTTATCTACCCGCGCGCAAGACCCGGGCGAAAGAGCGGCGATAAATCCGGAAGAAGCATCTAGGCCATTAGCTTGCAGCCCTTTGAGCAGTAGATTTACGTCCCGGCGGGCAGCTTCAGCCCCTATATAGCTAAGCGGGCCGGTAATCACCGGGTTACCTACGGAGTTGCGGTTACCGAGAACTCCCGAATCCGGATCTTCATAGGCTTCGCGGAACAGGTTGCGGTCACGGCGATCAGTGAAGGTGGTGAGCCGGATATTGCCGGGTTCAGAGCGAATAACCTCGGTTTTTGCCCAACGATCCTCATCGGTTTGGGTAAGTCCCCCCAGGCGAGAGAAAGAATAGTTCCACCAGGCACCATAGTCGACCGCCCCCGAGGTGACGTGCCCGTACTCGCCCTCGTTGACAATATCGATCCCGATTTCGCGTTGCTTGGCCACCACTTCCGCGGAGGCGCGTTCGATAATTTCTTCGAACTGCTCCGGGCTGATTTTTCCGGCAGACAGCAGGTTATTGGCTTCTAAAAGCTGCGGAGTTCGCGGCAGTGAACCCACATGGGTAGTCTTTACGGGCATCATTATCCCCTTCCCTAGTTACTTAAAATACGAATTTCGGAGGGCGCCGGCGGACTTCCACCACAACCAGACTATTTAAATCCGCTTTACCAGCGGGAAAGTAATAGTCTCGCGAATCCCCAGACCGGTAATCGCCATCAGCAGACGGTCAAGACCCATTCCCATGCCCCCAGCTGGCGGCATTCCCGCTTCGATTGCCTGCAAGAACTCTTCATCTACTTGCATAGCCTCTGGGTCTCCGTTAGCGGCATCTAGGGATTGTGCTTCAAAACGTTCTCGCTGAATTACCGGATCGTTGAGTTCCGAGTAGCCGGTAGCCAGCTCGAATCCGCGCACATACAAATCCCATTTTTGCACCTGTCCGGGTTTTTCGGGATGGGATTTAACCAGTGGGGAAGTGTCTTCGGGGAAGTCCGCTACGAAAGTGGGGGCATAGAGGTCATCCCCCACTTCCTCTTCCCACAGCAGCTCCACGATTTTGCCAGGGGAATAGAACTTTTCGACTTCAATCTCCCGTTCCTTAGCCAGTTTTACCAGCTCTTCCCGAGGAGTGCGCGGAGAGATTTCTTGCCCCAACGCCTCTGATAGTGAGCCGTAGAGGTCAATCCATTCCCACTGTCCCCCCAGGTCATAGGATTCCCCGTTCGGCAAAGTGGCAACGGTAGTTCCCAGGGCAGCCTGCGCCGCATTTTGCACCAGCTGGCGGGTAAGTTCAGCAATCTGGCGATAGTTCCCATATGCCTGGTAAGCCTCAAGCATGGTGAACTCGGGAGAATGGGAGGAGTCCGCGCCCTCGTTACGGAAATTGCGGTTGATTTCAAAAACCCGATCGATCCCGCCCACTAGGCAACGTTTTAAGAATAGTTCTGGGGCGATCCGCAAATACAGGTCAGTGTCATAGGCGTTCATGTGAGTGACGAAGGGGCGGGCAGCTGCCCCACCGTGCAGGGTTTGCAACATCGGGGTTTCCACCTCGATAAAATCTTCCCCACTAAGGGTCGCACGCAGGGAAGCCACCACCTGCGCGCGGGTACGCACCATTTCCCGAGCCGCTTCCCGGGTGATCATATCTACTTCCCGGTGACGCACTCGCTGGTCTTCAGAAAGAGAAACCTCTTGCCCGTCCTCGGTCTTAAAAGTTTTCGGCAGCGGACGCAAAGATTTAGCAGTGAGCTGCCAGGCGGGTTGTCCGTCCTCTCCGGGCTGCGCCATTACCGAAAGCTCCCCGCGTTTGGAAGCGATCACCCGTCCGTAAACAAACAGGTGATCACCCAGATCCACATCGGCTTTGTAATCGCTTAGGGAGTCTTTACCCACTTGGGCAGCAGATAGCATCGCTTGCAGGCGAGTACCATCGCCTTGCTGCAAAGTTACGAAGCAGAGCTTACCGGTATTGCGGGAAAACACTACCCTCCCGGCGACCCCCACAAAGTCTTCAGTTTCTTCCCCAGCCGCTAGATCCGGGTATTTTTCCCGCACCTGGCTAAGGGTATGGGTAATAGGTACTGCAATGGGATAGGGGTTACGACCATCATCAATCAGACGCTGACGTTTTTCAGCGCGAATACGAATCTGTTCCGGCACACTTTGGTTATTAGCTTCACTCACGCATTCCATGTTAGCTATGAGCGGTTAACCGGTTCAATCTCGCTAGCTTAAACCCGAGTTTAAGGACGGGAAAGTACCACTAACTGGTTATCGCTCAAACGGATGTCACCTAGCTTTACCGCTGCGATAAGGCAGGCAGTACTGGGGCCATCTGCCTGCCAGGATTCAAAGGAAATCGGATCAACCAAATCCAGATACTCAATTTCGGCACCGCTTTCCCCCAGAGCCTGCCGGGTTGCGGCGAGAACTGCCGCCCCCGAGCCTGAGGACGCCGCCTCCCGCACTCCCGCAAAAAGGGCTTTCGCGAAGCAAGTAGCATCCTCGCGCTGCGTAGCAGAAAGAGCCTGGGTGGTTTGGGAAACTGTGAGTCCATCTAAATCCCGGAAAGTAGGAACTACCTCTACCGACACTGGAATATCCAAATCGCGCACCACCAGGCGCACCGCCGCTAAAAACTGGGCATCGCATTGCCCGATAAATACTTTATGAGGACGGACGATACCCAACATTTTCACCAATTGGGTTAGGCGATCCCGTGCCTGCCCTAGGTGATGGGCACCTTCATATTGCCGGATAATCTGCCCGGGATCTAACAGCGTTAGCGCCGCCCCGAAAGGATAAAAAGCCTCAGTTGAGGGCGCGAAAATAATATCTACCCCGCTGCGCGCCGCTAACTCTAAATCGGCAGCGCTAATCATATCGGAGGTAGTCTCAAAGGCCGGCCCTACCGGATCGGTATAAACCGAAGCCACCAGGGTATCTACTCGCCCGCTGGCCTCAGTAAAAGCAGCCTGATGCCCGGGATGCCAGTTACCCCGGGTGACCACCAGCCCCACCGTTCCGGCATTTCTTTCTACCCGCTCCAAGGTTTGACGATCATGTACTACCAGCGGTTCTTTCGCTTTATTCACGCTATTTCCCTCAGGTTATCTTTTTGTTGCTGGCTTGATTCTACCTGTCGCGAGCCGAGATTAACACCTGCCCGCCCTAAGCTTTTACCCACCTACCTGCCAGAGTTCATTCAGCTATCATCCAGTTTTCTTGGTAATAATTCACGCTATGACTGCTAATGACACTGCTCGCCTACTGGTAGTAGACGATGAACCTAATATCCGTGATCTACTAGCCTCTTCCTTGCGCTATACCGGATTCGAAGTTTTCACTGCCGCTGACGGCTCCGAAGCGATAAAACAGGCCGAATCCACCGATCCGGATTTAATCGTATTAGACGTAATGCTGCCCGACGTGGACGGCTTCACTGTCACCCGCCGCCTGCGCGAAAATGGCTTCACCACTCCCATTCTTTTCCTGACCGCAAAAGACGATATGAGTGATAAAGTCCAGGGTCTGACCGTAGGCGGGGACGATTATGTAACCAAACCTTTCGGGCTAGAGGAAGTGGTGGCGCGAATTAACGCTATCTTGCGGCGCACCCGGGGGCTTGCGGGTGAAGACGCGGTCATCCGGGTGGCCGATATTGCTTTAGACGAGGACGCTCATGAGGTACAACGCGCCGGCCAAGTAATCGACCTCTCCCCTACTGAGTTCAAATTGCTGCGCTATCTGATGATTAACGAAGGACGAGTAGTTTCGAAAGCCCAAATCCTCGACCACGTGTGGGAATACGACTGGAATGGCGAAGCGGCGATTGTGGAATCGTATATTTCCTATCTGCGACGCAAGCTAGATGTGCCGGGATCGTGTGGAGATATCATCACCACCCGCCGAGGCATCGGCTACATGATTCGCACCGGAAAGCACTAATGACCCCAGCAGCCCCCGGTAAAACAGAGCAGTTTTCTGCAGATAATCCGGCGCCAAAAGACAGCAAGCACCACCGCACCTATTGGCAACGAATCCCGCTCACCTGGCGTTTAGTGCTAGTTATCATGGCACTGCTGGCTGGCGGATTGGGCGGAACTGGTGCCGCTATGCTCGGGATCTTGCATTCGCATTTGGCCGCGCAGATAGATTCCAATCTGAAGGCTACCGCCTCGCGGATTAAAACTAACGATTTAGTTGATCTGCTTGATAAAGGAACATTCCAAGGCAATCAGCCCACCAATTATTTTGTGAGAGTAAACTACGCCGGACAGGTCGCCGAAGCTACCTCTTCTGCGGCGGCAGTAGATAGAGGACGCCCAGACTCTAAGGCTCTAGAGTTGGCAGAGCGTTCCCGCGATATCAAGTGGGAAAAGCCCTTTACGATCGCAGGCGAGTCCTCCTCGTCCTGGCGCGCCATTATGCTGCCAATTCGTAGCGGCCAAACCCCTAAGATCACCGGAACCTTAATAGTGGCGCTTCCGCTGCAAACCGTTACCCAAACTGTTACTGCTACCGGCATTAATGTTCTGGGTACTTCGCTCATCATTATTTTGATCGGCGGGGTTTTGGCCTACGTATTAGTGCAAGTCTCCCTGCGCCCTCTGCGGCAAATGGAGGAAGTTGCCGGAAAAATCGCCTCCGGTGACCTGCACGAACGTATTGATTTATCCCAGGTGCGTGCCGGAGAGGTGCTTTCGCTGGCTTCTGCGCTTAACTTCATGCTTTCGCGAATTGAAGAAACTATTGTTACTCAAAAGCGTAATGAACAAAAAGTACGCCAGTTTGTTTCCGATGCTTCTCATGAGTTACGCACCCCCTTAGCAGCTATCCGCGGATACGGGGAACTGTACAGAATGGGCGGGGTACCTCCCGAGCGGGTGGAAGAAGTTATGGGGCGGATCGAGTCAGAAGCCACCCGGATGGGACTTCTGGTAGAGGATCTACTAAAGCTTGCGCGTCTGGACGAAGGACGGAAAATAAAAATGGGGGCGGTAGATCTTTACCGGATAGCGGCGGCAGGAGCTTTAGATTTATCGGCACTTTCGCCCGAGAGAGAAATCAGTTTACTCCATCTGGATGGATCCGCCTTGGAGTTAGATGAGGGAGAAAGCGCTCTGGTGCTAGCCGATCGCGATCAACTAACCCAAGTGATGACCAATCTAATCGGTAATGTGGAACGCTACACCAATCCCCAGGTACCGGTAGAAATCTTAACTGGCATTCACTCTGGTGAGGCAGTGTTAGAAGTACGTGATCACGGCGAGGGGGTTCCCGAAGAAGAACTTGAGGAGATTTTTGGTCGCTTTTACCGCCGTGACGGTTCGCGTTCGCGAGAAACCGGCGGCACCGGTCTGGGTCTCTCGATCGTGGCGGCTATCGCCGCGGTGCATGGGGGAACTGCCCAGGCGCTACCCACTGCCGGCGGGGGACTAACGATACGAATATCTTTCCCCGCACTGCCTCCTCCTGCCGTCCAGAAAAAACCGAGTAGGAAAATCGGCAAAGTTTTTAAGAAAGGCACGGGAAAGAAAGCTACGCGAAACACCGGGTCCGATGTGCCGAAAAACATAGAAGAATAGTCGCAGCTGCGGGGGCTGTTTTTGATTGTATTTTCCCTAAAGCGGTTTTAGCCGTAGGATAACCACTGCAACACTCAATCGTCGGGGGTACGAAGGCTATGCCAGGTGCACCATCTTGGCTGCAGACGGGATTCGTCAAAGCTATGCGAGAGCTGGGGATCACCGACGATACCCTATTGCGTGAAGAAGCGGATAAGCTGCTGCAAATGTGGCAGTCAGCCGGGCGCCAATTCCATACCAAGAATCATTTAATCCGTTTACTTACCTGTTTGGATCATTTTACAAACACTTCCCAACAGCCAGCAGTATTAACGGTTGCTGCCTGGTATCACGGAGTAATTACCCAGTCGCAAACACGCGCAAAAAACACTACTAACTACGAAAACTATCCCGCCTCGGCTGATTTTGCGCTTACCCGACTCTCAGAAATGGGACTACCAAAAGAGCTGGCTACCCGGGTTGGAGAATTGATTCTAATGCTGGAAGGGCGCCAGCCACCGCCCGATGATCTAGACGCCTGTGTATTCGTTGACGCCTCCATGTCATACCTGGGAGCTTCTCCTCAGGATTACCGAGGCTATTGCCAGTTGATGCAAGCGGAAATGGACACTATGGAACCGCTGCGCTATGCGAGGTTACGCCGCTCTCTAATCTCAAAGTTATTGGCGCGCGATGCTATTTTTCTTTCTCCTTTGGGTAGCGGCAATGAAAATGCCGCCCGGCAAAATTTAGAGGGCGAGTACGCGAAGCTCTCGACATTGATCCCCGGGGATACTTCTGGGAAAGAGCGCTCAGGCCTACGTCCTCGCACTAAAGAAAAAACCCGCAGCGCAGATACTTCCGAGACTGTGGTTATCAAGGGAGCATCCTCGCGCACAGTTGCGCGACGGCCGATTCTAAACAGGGGAGAAAACCCGAGTTCTTTAAAAACTCCCCTAAGAAAAATTTCGGCGACCGAGCGAAAAGACCTGGAAGCACGCAGCGCTCGTTTGCAAGCTAAAAATGCCGGTAATGATAGCGAAAACGGTCTTTCTTCAATGGAAAATGTGGCTGACCAGTTTTCCACTTTGACGATGCGGAAAGTCACTATTAAAAATGGAGATTATCGCCGCGCCGAATCTGAGGAAGAAGAATTTGAAGAGGAAGAAACGCCGACTACCTCCACAGATGAGGATGTAGAAGAGACAATGTATTCTTCCGCTGACGACGAGGATTCGCTGACCGAATTTTAGGGATTCCCTTTCTGGTCTTCCAAAATTACGGGTACCAGACGCTTCGATCTTCCGATGATTGCTGATATGAACCCTGTCCCTCGCTATTATTTTGTCCCCAAGAACAGCTCAGGATCTAGTTTTCTGAAACTATTATCGCGCAGATTCTAGCAGGGCTAGTCAGGTTCTAGATTAAGGCGACAGCCAATCAATCAGTTATTTTAAGGAGAAACCAAGATGGCACAGTTCAATGTAGATTCCGGGCAAGTATCGGCAGCCGGAGCTCAGGCAGCAGCAATCGCCGGGCAACTGCGCACCGATGCCGCTGCCATGATGGCGCAAGTGCAGGCTCTGCAAGGATCCTGGACCGGGGCAGCTGCTAGTTCCTTCGCGGATTGCGCAACTCGCTGGCGCGCGGCGCAAGCCCAGATGGAGGCGGCTTTAGATTCTATTGGTCAGGCCTTGCAGGCTGCCTCTGTAAGCTACGAAGAAGCTGAAAGTGGGGCTGCCGCCATGTTCGCCGGTTAAGGCCTAACCGCGAGTTGCTTTGGGTATTAACCCGAAAACACAGCCGGAAATGGGCATTAGCCCCATTTTCTCGCATGCACCCCAAAATGGATAGACAAGGCGGGGACGAACCTCTCGGTTCGAGATCGGAAGAGCACA
>NZ_CABTZZ010000051.1 GCF_902489465.1 uncultured Varibaculum sp.
CCGCGCATGCCTGAAGCCGTACCCGCAAGTCCGAGCCTGGCTCGGTAAAACCACTCCGGGGACCCCGTGACCTGCTACGCAGGTCAAACCCCTCTCGTATCTTTTACCGGCCGCGGCTCGCATCCCACCGCACCTGCTCGGATAAAATCTACCCCTGCGAACGTACACTCCAGTTAAGCCCCTCTCGTATGTTTTACCGGCCGCGGCTCGCACACACCGCACCTACTCGGAAAAACCGGCTCTGCATACAACAACCCCGGTGGCTCTTACTTTCCAAAAAGGGAACTCCGGTGGGACAGGTGCTGCGCGGGGTAGGTAGTTTTAAATTCAAGTTGCTTAAGTTTCTTAATTGTTAATATACTTAACTATATGAATACTGCTGCACACTCTACTAAGGGACGCGAGAAACTCATCGACCGGCTCCTCTACGAACTGCACAGAATGGTATTTGCTTCAAATGACCTGATTAACCGATATTCCTCAAAAATGGGACTACACGGAAAAGACGGGGAGGCGCTATTACAAATCTGGCAAGCTGAACTGGCAGGGACTCCCCTCTCTCCCTCGGAACTAGCCGAACAACTGCACATCACTCGGGCGGCGGTTAGCTATCTGACGGATCGGCTGGGGGAATCCGGTTACGTCAATCGGGAAACTAACGAGGCGGACCGACGTAAGACCGTCCTGCGCATCTCGGAAAAAGGCGGAAAGATCGGTCACGATTTTACTGCCCCCATGGAGGCCGGTGTTAACGGCTTATTTGCCGGACGCAGTCAGAAAGAATTAACCATCTTTACCGAAATGCTGCGGGAATTCGTGGAATCCGTAGACACCTCCCACGACCTAGAAGTTTAACAGTTTCGCCAACCGCCACTGGCTAAGTGAAGGATTAACATGAGCACCGAACTTAACTCCTCGAAAACCGAGGTAACAGCAGAACCGAAAGAACCCTCTGAAGCAGCGACCAAAGGGAAAGTCGAGGCCGCAAGCACCGACTTTACCGCTCCTAAGCGCTGGAAACTCGTCCTCGTCCTCTACTTAGCGGGAATTGGTATGGGTGCCCTAGATATGGGGATCGTCAATCCGGCGCGTACAGTTATTCAAAACGGGCTCGGAGTCGATGACAAGGTAGGGGTTTGGGTATTTACCATTTATACCCTCGCATATGCGGCAGCGATTCCAGTTATCGGCAAAATCGCGGACATTATTGGCCGTAAACCAGTATACGTGCTGGCTATTGGGCTATTTGGGCTTGGCTCCCTAGGATGTGGACTAGCACAAGACTTCTCCTCTCTAGGGCTGCTGCTCGCTTCCCGCGCGATCCAAGCAATCGGAGGGGGCGGGATGATGCCGGTGGCAACGGCCGCAGTAGGAACCATTGTTCCTCCCTCCAAGCGAGGAATGGCTCTGGGGCTAGTCGGCATGGTGTACGGCGTCGCCTCAGTATTCGGCGGTTCCGCAGGTTCTTTAGTTTTGGATATCGCCGGACAAGAAAACTGGCAATGGATCTTCTACATTAATGTTCCGATTGCTGTAATCGTAGTCGCCCTCGGAATTTGGGCACTGCCGCAAGAGGATCAAAGTTCAGATCGAAAACTAGATTTACCAGGCGTATTTATCCTGGTAATAATGATTACTGCCCTACTGTGGGCTTTTCAGAATCTCGACTTCACCAACATTAGCAAGTCGATCCAGGATCGTGACGTCTGGGTAGGATTACTGCTTTTCGTAATCTTACTGCCAGTATTTTGGGTGGCAGAAAAACGCGCCCGCGATCCCCTCATCGATTTCAAATATTTCGGTACGATCAATGTAGGCTGCACCCTAATGTTCGGGGCAGTGTCTGGCATCTTAATGATGACCGTCATGTTCATCCCCCAATTCGCCGAAAATTGCATGCGTCTACCCTCAGGAGCCGGTGGTTACCCCACGATTATTATTGGCGTGGCCTCGGCAGTCGGCGCGCCTTTAAGTGGACGGCTAACTGACCGTTTCGGTCCTCGCGCAGTTCTAGGAGTTGGCGTAGTGATCTCCACAATCGCCGGATTTATGCTGATTTATTGGGCAAGCGCCCACCCAGGTATTCTTTCTAACTCAGTTTCTATTTTTGTGATGGGACTAGGACTAGGGTTCCTAATGGGTGCGCCGTTAACCTACCTAATCTTGCATTTGATCCCAGAAACTGACGCCAACTCCGGTCAGGCAACCCTATCTCTAATCCGCTCTCTAGGCACCACTTTGGCTCCCGCGATCTTAGTAGGGTTACTCGCCACCGCGATGGGAGGACTGTCCGGCAAGGTCATGGACGCAATGCCCCCTATGGAAATGCCGGCGATGCCCGCTATGACCGCGGCAGCTCCCAATACTAGCGGTAGCATGCCTTCAGGAATAAGTCCTGAAGGCAAAACCAATGGGCAGACCATGCCCTCTAACGCGCAGACAAATGTTCCGGAGCAAAAGCCCAGTCCGGAAGCTGCCGCCCCCAAGAGGAAAACGGATATGGGATTCAAGATGTCCGATATGCCTGCTTCTCTGCAAGACAAAATTAAAACCGCCGATGTTACCAACGTGGTAGATCGCAGTAAAGACATCGCGAACTATATGTTTGATCAGCAAGAAGCGAAGATGAAAGCCCAGATGGGAACGGTGCCTCCTGGTATGGAGCAGATGCGAGCTAAGTATCTGCAAGGTATTGAATCCCACCGCGACCAGATAGAGACCGCATTCCAGATGGGGTTAAACGAAGGATTTTCTCGCCTTTTCTGGTTCTATACCATCTTGTCCTTAGCGGGGGTATTACTGTTGGCGGGACTACCTTCCAAGCGCAAAATCGATGACATAATCTCCGCTTAACGCAGTTATCGGTAGCTAAATCCTGCAAGGGGAGATTTTTCCTCCTGCCCAAGAATTCGGAAAATGCTTTAGCATTTTCCGAATTCTTATGTCCACCGCGCTTGCTCGGATAAAACCCACCCCTACGTGTCCACCGCGCCTGCTGCCGAAGAAGGAGATGGACTCGCTTCTAGGGGGACGTCCGCAGGACTAATCCCGGAGTGGAAAAACTAGGGGGAAAAAGACAAAAATATAGGTATGCCCACAAGTTCTTTTGGCCCCGAAGTACTCGAGCTCGCATTCCGAGTAGTAGATGTGACCGGAGTGTTTTGTGCCGCGATAATTGGAGCAAAACTTGCTCGAGAACGCCATTTCGATGCAGTCGGATTCGCTACCCTCGCGGTTATCTCCGCACTAGGGGGCGGGATGACTCGGGACGTACTGCTACAACAAATTCCGGTGGCATTCACGGATCCTTTTTATCTAGGGGGTGCCCTCCTGGGTGCAGCCGTGGCATTTTTTTGGCGTCTAGAATCAAAATGGACAAACCGGCTGATAACTGTAGCCGACGCCCTCTGCCTAGGATGCTGGGCGGCCACAGGCGCCCAAAAAACTCTCGGCCTCGGACTAGGGATACTGCCTGCACTAATGATGGGACTAACCACAGCCGTAGGGGGCAGCATCATCCGGGATGTGATGGTGGGAAAAATCCCTAAGATTTTTGGAGGAGCTAACCTTTATGCCACTCCCGCTGCGACCTCCGCAGTAATAATGGTGGTTTTCTTCAAACTTGGGATGCCAGTACTAGGCATGGCGCTTTCGATTATTACCGCCCTGGTATTTGTGCTCTTATCCCAGTGGCGAGGCTGGGTGCTTCCCGAGGCTCCGGATATCAGGATCACTCTCACTCCCCGTCAGCTTCGGCAGATTTTACGATGGCGCGATAAAAATAATGGTCGAAAAACTAAGGGTGACGATAACTTGGACAGTGAGGGGAACGGATACCCTGAAGACCCCGACTCCCGGGAGAATTCGGTTAACAGTTCAGCTACCGACAGCGGGATTTAAGCTTGTTAAAGCTGGGTCCCGATCCCTAACCCCAACAGGTAGGTGGCTCCCGCCGCTCCATACCCAATCAAGAGTTGTCGCAGCGCTTTCGGAGCCGGATTCACTCCCGACAATAGCCCCACGATTCCACCCACGATAACTAGCGCCAAACCTACTAAAACCACGGCCACTACCGCACCTTGCAAGGGCGAGAGCGACAGCAAAAACGGGAAAAGCGGAATGAAAGCTCCGATAGCGAAAAAAGTAAATGAAGAAATCGCGGCTTTCATACCGGTACCGATTTCTTCGTATTCCTGACTATTCGACTCTAAGTAGGCATGTCCACCTTTTCTGATCTTGGAAAAAGCGGCAGCAGCCTTCCGGTCTGCAGTTTCGGCATCGTCTCCACGCGCCCGAAACACTAAAGCCAATTCGTTTTCATTCATATTCAATTTATCGATGGCGTGCTCGGACTCAGGATCTGGTGAAGAAGAAGCCAAAAGCTCAGTTTGAGAACGCACAGAAACATATTCCCCTGCCCCCATCGACAGCGCCCCCGAAAGCAGACCGGCAAGCCCAGTGGCAATAATGGTGGTTTTGGAAACTCCAGTACCAAAAACTCCCAAAATGAGCGCGCAGGTTGATACCAAGCCATCGTTGACACCGAAAACCGCAGCTCGAAAACTACCCGAAATCGTGGCACGCTGCCGGGCTGCTAAGCCTCGCACCACCTCGGAATGAATTTTTTCATCCGCCACCATTTCCTTGGGAACATCCAGGTCAGCCTCATAGTCATGACGCTGCTCCGCCCGCTGCATCATCGCCAACATAAAGATGGTCCCGAAAATCCGAGTAAAAAAATTGAGGAGGCGCGAACGCAAGCTTGCCCGGGGGGTAGGAAGCGCGTCCTCCCCCAATAGATTTAACCAATACTGCTCGTGGCGTTCTTCGGCGATTGATAATTCTTGGAGAACTTCCCGTTCATCTCCGCTCCGCCGTCGTGCTAGATAGCGGTAAGTATCAGCCTCTAGACGTTCTTCCGCGAGGTATTTGCGCCACCGCCGCAGTTGTTTTTTGGAAACTGGAGATACTTTGACTGGATCAGTAATTTTAGAGTCGGGAATCCGGTCCTTCAACGGTTATTTCCTCAATCTCTACATCTACGAATTCTGGTTCCGATTTACTAGCCGGCGTTACTCCAAAGATTCGTTCTTTGACTGCATCCGCAATCTTGTCGGTAACAGCTTCCCCTTGACGACGAAAAAGCTCGGAAGCTTTTTGTTTGGTGGCGTCTCCTGCCCGGCGCACCTGAGGATTGGAAGTCACCGCGTTAACGGTTTTAGCTACCCCACCCTCAGGATTATCACGAATTTCGCGGCGAACTAACGCAATACCAGCACCAATACCGAGGACGGTCAATAGTTTTTTCCCCACGGTCAACACCTTTCACGTCGATAAGAACAACTGTTAGCTATTCTATCTCACGGATCTACCAGGGTCTTATGCGAAAATAGTAAAAGTTTTCCTTAAGTGTTTTTTGTATTTTTTCACAACATTTTTTATGCCTCACCGTTTACGGTGGATATATGAGTGAAATCAGCATCCCCACTTCTCGGGGGGTAACCTTGGCGGCCGACTTTGTAGTTCCAGTGGACGCCAGTAACCGCGCAGTGGTTTTCGCGCATTCATTTTTGCTTGATCGACACGGTTTAGGATGGTTTGATGCCTTCGCAAAATCCTATCGCGCTGCAGGGTATAGCACTTTGCAATTAGATTTTTCGGGCTGCGGACATAGCTCGGATGATGTGATCAGTTTGGAAAATCAGATCGAGGATCTAAAGGCTGCTTGCGGCTGGCTGTCTGAACGTGGTTTTGACCAACAGCTGCTGCATGCCGATGGGTCGGGTGCCTTGGTAGCGTTACGCGCCGTGCCAGACAAGGTACAGGCGCTAGTATTAACCGCCCCGATTCTCGGTCCCGCCGAGGTTCCTTGGGAGGACGTGTTTTCTTCCTCCCAACTAGCCGAATTAGAGCGGGTAGGGCATACTCGGATTCCCAATGACCAAGGTGCGAGTCGTCCTTATTTTGTAATCGGCAAACGCACCCTGGCGGAACTAACCATGGTCGACACGGAGAAGTTACTACACGATATTGCGTTACCGGCTTTATTTGTAGTTGACCCTCAAACCTTGGCTTCCCAATGGTTTGCACCCCTACTGGAGGATCCCCAGGCGTTGCTACCTCCCAATTGTGAATTACTGTTCTTAGAAAAGCTCAGCCTTTACGGACAACTTCCTGCCAACTACCGCAAACCTGATGGCAGTTTCGCGAATGCGGAAAAAGTTGATTTTCTACGTGACCAGATAGTCGCTTGGGTGAGTCGCCTAGTCCCCCCTGTAGATCGCTAAGTTAACAAACAATAACTTACATCTTATAGCCACTACCAGGGTTTTTAGTTTACAGAAACTTCTTGGGAAAAATAGAGAAATCCTTCAGGAACCGTTTTGAACTGCAGTCTTTACCAAACGTATAGGCTACTTCCAGGTTCATTTATATTCCTTTCCAGGAACGTACCTTAGAGTTAATACCAGCAATAAGGATTGAGCGTATTGATATCTCCTTATTTGATTGAGATGGGGAACAAAAGTGGGGGCGGATTCCAAAGGAATCCGCCCCCACTCTCTGTCTACGGGAACCAGGGTGCGGGGGTCACCACTCGCTGGGATCGCCGGCAGGAGTGGCGCTAATTTCGAACAGTAGATCCCCGACTTCCACCTGATTACCTTCCGGGCGGAGATTACCCAGGTCAGAGGGGGTGGAATCCAATACCACTACCGGGCATAGCGGCGAGTAGCGAGCCTTTTCAATTTGTTTAACCGAGAAAGTGGTAATGGGCTCTCCAGCTTTAACCATTTCATTTTCGAGGGCGTGGCAGGTGAAACCATCCCCCCGCATCTTCACGGTGTCAATCCCTAAGTGCACCAATACCGTTTGTTCCCCGCTGGTAATCATAAAGGCGTGGGGAAATAACTTAACTAAGCGCCCCGAAATGGGGGCTACCGCAGTCACCTCTTTCGATCCCGGCAGCGGGCGCAAGGCCACTCCCGCCCCCACAATCATGCCGGAGAACACCAAATCCGGTACCTGCCGCAAGCTCACAATGCGCCCGGGAATCGGTGCCTCTACTTGCACGGACTGTTCCTCCATGCTTCACCCCAATCCCAAAAGGAGAACTAACTTTCTTTATTAACCAGCCTAGCCCGCCCGCGCCCTCCAGGAAAACCTTATTCCAAGCAACCGAAAATGACTTCAAGTCACTACAGATAGCGTTGGGGTGCTAGCGTTAGATTCGCTCTAGAGGATTAATCCAGGTTTGCGGCAGCGGCCAGCATTTTTTCGATCTCGGTACGGTATTTTCCGTCGGCGTTCCGGATTTCGCCGCTGTCTTCTAGGTAGGTTTTTAAGAATTTTTCTAGAGGACGAGCCAAGCCCTGCCCCGCAAGACTGCCGGTACTAGCCTCGATTCCGGCATGAGCGCGTCCTCCGAAACTGAGAAGCCACATATCCTCCCCCACTGGCACGTCCGCGCTCAGGCGCGGCATCACGAAAGGAAAGTCCAGGTGTTTAGCCCCCAGGCGCTGGTAGAAAGCCCAACGACGTTGCGGATCCCCGTGCTCCGCAGAGGCCGTATGGAGCTGTGGATCCTCAATTTCTCCCAGGATCAACAGGGGGTTATTGCTAGATTCTAGAGCGGAAATTGCTTGACGGAAAAGTTTAGAGCCCACCCCGTGACCGCGAGTGCGGGAACTGACCGCTAGCCAGCTCAGCAAGGTAATTTCGCTGGTTGCCGGCCATGCTATCGCTGCCCCTAGCGGGCGCGCGCCCTCCCAAGCAGAAAAAGTCTGGAACTGCCCCGTCTGCAGTTGAGCGATTAAGTCTTCCGGATCCCCCAGTTCTTCAGGGCCAAAAGCCTGTTCCAAAAGTTCATGAACCAAGATTGCAGGCTGATCCGGTTTCAGGTGGTTTTGATACTCGATTTGCACCCCTCAACCCTAGCTCAAAACCCAGTTAGGATTTTTTGCGATAGTTCGCAGCGTTTAGCTATTCATAAAAGTCCGGTTGACCTCTAGGGATTTCGCCACGGATTCGTGGAAGCCAGAAATAAAACGCTTCAGGACGCCCAATCCGAACGAACTGTTCGTAAATACCCTCGTCCGAATACCTCTCATTTTCCTCCGGAGTAAGCACAGTAGCGCAAAGAGCAAGCGAATCACGCTCCTCCAATGGAACCCAGGGCACCGAGATATTAGCCATAAACTAATTGTAGGCGACGCAATAACAAGGAGAATTTAATTTCGAGTTGGAAGCTACTAAATTTAAGTCAACAAAAATCTGGATGCTGTGTTAGCTATTCATAAAATAAAGGTCATCCCATAGGAACCTCTCCACGAATTTGCGGTAGCCAGAAGTAAAAGCCCTGTTCTTCTCCCACCCGAACAAATTGTTCATAAAGATCCTCATCCGAGTACCGCTCGTTCTCCTCCGGAGTAAGCGGTGTCCTAATCAGCTCGAGCCAATTCCGCTCTTCCAGAGGTTTCCAGGGCATAGGGATATCAGCCATACTTCTAATTTTAGGGGAGAAGTTCCTTAAATAACATCCTCAGTGATGGAGACTCTGCTTATTCCATTACGGTTATTCTCTAACCGGAAAGCTTAACTATGTCTTATTGACTTCGCTTTAACCATCGTGCTTACGGGTTTGCTTATTTTTCTATTTTTAGGGTTGTAAGATTTCCAGTTCTATATAGTGCTGGCATCTATCTTGTATTTCTTGAGGAACCTCAATCTCGTTCAAATAACAATAAGCAATGAGTATGTCTAGAACAGTGGTAGGTTCACCGTGTGCTTCCATCCGGATGTTATCGACATCCTTTGCAAAATCGGGGGCTAGTTCTTTCCAGCGGACGGCAATGTCTTCCATGTCTTTTTCCTCTTCGGGAGTTGGTTCTACATAAACCGAACCATCAGACATGACTTCACGCCGATCCTCCATCTCGCTCACTCTCCTTCACTGGCTCAAATCCGGATCCTTAAGAATCATTTTTTGCTCACTCGTCAGCGACAACTAGATCTTCTAAATCCATACGATCTAGCTTGTCTTGATCCATAAAATGACGGTAATAATCAATGACTCCCCTGGGAACCGGGGCGTCTTGATTGATGGCCTCCATCATGGAGCAAATAAAAATGGTATCCGGTTCCGAAGGTAAAAGTTTTAGTTCTGATTTAACGATATTGCCGAAGGGTGAATCTATTTCAGACTGGTGAATAACAAATTCCCAGATTTCATCTAGCTCTTCCTCACTAGGTATTATAGCTGCTTCTTCAAAAGTCACTTTTCACCCCGCCTACTCGTCAGCGACAATTAGCATGCTCAGATCCATATTATCTATCTGCCCTTTATCCATAAAGCCGCGGTAATACTCAATAATGTTTCTGGGAACCGGAATTTTATTATTACTTGCCCGTACAAGGCTGGTATAAAAGACAGTTGTAGGTTCCGGAGGTAAACTCTCCAGTTTCGCTTTAGCAATCCTGCCGAAAGGTGTGTCTAACTCAGACTGTTGGAGAAGGAAGTCCCAGATTTCATCGAGCTCTTCCTCGCTGGGTAGAAAATCCTCATCATGGTAATCCATAGGCGTCATCCTAGCGTCACTCCCCTCCCCGACATTCACCACCAGGCATGCGAGTTAGTTTTTGGGCTATATTTTTAGATTTCTAAGATTTCCAGGTCTATGTAGTGCTGACATCTATCTCGTATTTCTTGCGGAACCTCGACATTATGCCAATAACAATAACCTAAGAGCGCTTCTAGGACAGTGGTTGGTTCTCCGTGCACTTCCATCCGGATGGCATCGACATCCTTTGCAAAATCGGGGGCTAGTTCCTTCCAGCGGACGGCAATGTCTTCCATGTCTTTTTCCTCTTCGGGAGTTGGTTCTACATAAACCGAACCATCAGACATGACTTCACGCCGATCCTCCATCCTGATCACCATCCTTGCAGCTTCCAGCTACGGCATATACGAGATTGAATATCTTTTCTTATTTGCAATACGGGGTGTAGTAAAGCTCAGCAGCGTTTGGTGGGGACTTTTTCTTGTAACCAAAAGTGAGATTACTACTACCGTTACTATGGCAGCGGGGGTTCACAATAAAGCAACTATCTTGAACCCCCGCAACACCTCTAAACCTACCCCAAAAATAAGAAGGTGACTACATATGAAAAAAGCAATAAGCGCAGTAATCCCTTTAGCTGCTATCTTCCTAGCCCTGCTCACTTTTTCTAGCGATATGCCCTTCTGGATGGCGTGCACCTGCTGGGCTCTATGGGGAACAGGACTAGGGACAACCATCATCGGTACCGCATGGAAAGGACGGGAAACTAAATGACCAAACGCTACCTATCCCGGATGCAGTTCGCTGCCCGTATCGGAGTAAAAGCCGCCTCCCTATCCCGCTACAAACTACCCACCCCAGATGTGATAGTTGGCCCCGAAACCCGCCCTGTGCAAGGTTGGACCGAAGAAACAATCGATAAATGGAACGCAGCCAGACCAGGACGCGGAAGCCGAACTGACCTAAAGGCGTGACACCACACCAACGGTCAATAACGGCCATCCTGCCGTCAGACAGATATATACCTTTGGTTACACAGATTCCAGCTCTGCAAGATCAGAATGACCGTAGGAACGTATCCGCGCAGACGGTAAAATCTCTGGAACCAAAACACCGTCCGCTTGAGATTCAACATAATCAATAAAAAGCCCCACGCTTGCCAGCCCCGATGGCGGCTGCCCCGTCATATCGGTCACTTCATCAGAGATAGCACACTCAGGAGACATTGAAGCAATAACCCGGATCGTTGCACCATCATCACCCAAGGAATAAATAGTCGCGTCCCCTCCACAGGCTTTCACTCGCTCAACTAGCACCGCTAAAGGTTCACTATCTAGGCAAGCAACAATCGGAGAATCACCATATTTATCAGTCACTTTAGGGGAGGTATTTCCGAGCATAACGTTATACAAAACTTCAGCTTCAAAATGCGCTAACTGCTCATTCATCACAGTTCCTCCCCTCTATTAAGACGATCTGCCGCGTCTCGCGCCGCAAGATAGACTCTATGTATAGCTAATTTTAGCGCAGAATTCACATCTGAAACCTCATTCAGCCTCAAAAGAGACTCAGGTTCTTTGCCGTCTCGCTTACCGCCTACATAATTATGCACGTGCGCATGCCCGTGCTTGCAGTCAATCTCGATATAACTTTGCCAATTATTCTCACGGTCAAGATATTTAACGGAAAGAACGAAATCAACGAGCCTACCAGCCTGTTTCCAAGCTATCCCGATAAGTTTAATATCCGATTCGTAGGATGGTCTCAGATAGCGCAGTTGGTCTTGTTCGCATTTATCGCGCGGTGGCGGGTTATAACGGCCTTGAATAGTATTCTGTCCGCTTATCCGCTTAACTCGTCTATTACGATTCTTATTCAAACCTGCCAACAAACTCACCTACCTTAGCGAGGATCCCATTGTCCCTTCCGCCATCTAAGACCCCTTAGCTTCACCTTACTCACTCGTCAGCGACGATAAGCTTGCTCAGATCCATGTGGTCTATTTGGTTCTTATCCATAAAGCCCCGGTAATACTCAATAATGCTTCTAGGAACCGGAGCTTTTCTGTACCATGCCTCCAAGAGGGAGCAATAAAAAACGGTAGTCGGCTCTGGAGGCAGGCTGTTCAACTCTGTTTTAACAGATTGCCCAAACGGAGTATCTAACTTGGACTGTTTAATAAGGAAGTCCCAGATTTCATCAAGCTCTTCCTCACTAGGAAGAAAATCCTCATCATGGTAATCCATATCCGTCATCCTAGCGCCGCTAACCGCATCTGCCTTGATTATCAGGAACCATCTACGCAGATTAACGCAGAACTAATTACGCTAAGCAATAAAAACCAAAAGGATTCCACCTAATTCCCATTTGGGCGGCGTCTGAAGCGATGACGGTGCGGGGGCTAGGTTTTATCCAAGTGGGTGCAGTGGCATCTGACCTCACAATGCAAGCAAGGGTCGCGGCCGGTAGAAGATACGAGAGGGGCTTTTTTTTTGTGGCGGGGCGCCGCGGGGCCCGG
>NZ_CABTZZ010000052.1 GCF_902489465.1 uncultured Varibaculum sp.
ATCATCAGCATCAAAAAAACAAAAACAGAAAAAACCAAACCCACCCCAAAAAACCAGAGCAAGCCCAGCTCAATCCCACACAAACAAAACAAAAAAACACACTATCGAGAACACAAACAACCAAACCACAAACCAACCAAACTGGCCGGTCAGGATTTATTGCGAGCAAAAAATAATCGGCGGAAAACTCGCTTCCCGCCGGCTCCGTCGCTCAGCAACGAATACAAAGTTACCGCCCCAGCGCCCACGGGTCAAACCAGATTAGGCAAAAGTAAGAGACACCACAATAGTTCTGATTTCCACCGCATTTCCCATTATGGCGCAGAAAAAGTGGCTGACTTTTTAGGGCTGATAGGTTTGAGCGATTTAGAGATTAAGAGCAAATGCCGTTAGGGCTAAATCCCCGCTGATTTTAGCGTGTTAATCACCAGTTCGCGTGCCTGGTCGGCAATAGCCGGGCCTTGCAGCCCTAATACGCCATGACAGGTGCCTGGAAGCAGCGTTAGGCGCACCGGAACGTTACTTTCCGTTAAGGTCTGCGCAAATCTAATATCTTCATCTCGCAAGGGATCGCATTGGTTGGCTACCAGGAAAGTTTCCGGCCACCCCGATAAGTCACTGGCTCTGCCCGGAGCCGCATAAATATCAGCTTTCTCCCCGCCTAGATAGGCTTTCCAACTGGCTTTAGCGTTAGGCAAATCCCATACCGGAGTGTCTTGTCCACCTTGCATAGAGACTGTGTCCAGCCGATCATCTAAAACTGGCTCAATTAGAAACACTCGGTCAGCAAGTGCTATCCCGTGGTCCCGACTGAATAAGGTTACTGCTGCCGCCAGATTACCTCCGGCGCTATCCCCATAAATTACGCTCGGGAGCGCCGGAAACTCTGCTTTCACCCATTGCCAACCCGCCACGCAGTCCTGTAATGGCAAAGGATAGGGATTCTCGGGGGCGAGGCGATAGTTGGGGCTAACAACGCACTGGCCAGTTTCTGCCACTAGCTGTCCGTTCCAGCCATCATCATAGCGAGCTTGCCCCGCAATCATTCCCCCACCGTGAATGCTGTAGATAACCCCTTGCGGTTCGCGGTTTTCTGGGCGGAACACTCGCAGTTCAACCTGGTAACCGTCTTTACTTTCCACCTGCATTATTTCCCGGGTGATACCGGCAGGTAACGTAATCTCGCCACTGAGCATTTTTTCGCCCGCTGCCCGCATTGCCGGCGGATCCCACGCCATTTGGGGTGGAACTGTATCAAGAACCGCGGCTATCTCGGAATCTAAAAGTATTTTGCTATCCATTATTCTCTTCTCCGTTGAAACTCTAATGATCTAGACTGGCTAGGAAATCGTCACAAAGGGCATAGAACTCGGCTTCTTTTTCCCGGCGTACGCAGTGACGGGTTCCCGGAAGAACCACCGTCTTTAAGTTATTGTTGCCCAGGTTCTCGATTTCTTTTAGCCGCTGCGGCCCTATCAACACGTCCTCACCATCGGAGGTAATCAGCAAGGTCGGTATGTTGAGCGAGCGGGCAATCTGTTCCCAAGGCTGCCTCGGGCTAACTTCGCCGAGGGCAACAAAACTTAAATCGACTTGCAGTTTCCCCTGCAACCATCCGCAAGATTCCGCGAGCGACCAGCTGGAATAGTCGCGGCGGTTTTCCGATAACGCCGCTGCCGGTTCGGCTAGCATCCATTTAATTCGTTTCGCCAGTTCCGCTGCGCCGTCTTTGTATTGGGTAGCTTGTTGTGGTGTTAGCCAGGCAGGTTCTTCCAAAATCAAGGCCTTAACTAAATCTGATCGCCAGAACGCTACCGCGCTCATTACCGCTGCCCCCATTGAGTGCCCGATTAATATAGCGGGCTCGCCAGCGTTAAGGTGCTCAATCGTGCATATCATATCGGCGACTTCAGTAGCTAGCGGGTCAAGCAGGGCTTCGCGGCTAAAACGTGGTGACAGCCCGTGCCCACGCGCGTCTACACAGGCTACGCGGTAATCGTTTGACCAGTATTTTTGCAGGTTTGCTAACGAGGACGCATTATCGGTAACCCCGTGGGTAGCGATAATCAGTGACCTATCTGCAGCTCCCGCCATGGTATAGGCCAGCATCTGACCTTCTGGAATTGTATTTTCCATAGTATTTACCTTAACTTTTCGCGCGTTAGCTGGCGTAGTCGCGTTCAATTTCTTCTAGAGTTTTACCTTTGGTTTCCGGGATAACTTTCAACGCAAAAATCCCTAACGCGGCGGAGGTCAGCGCGTAGACCCCGAAAGTTCCCGGGCCACCGAAGGTTTCAAATAGGCTAAGGAAAGTTAGAGAGACGATAAAGCTCATAGTCCAGTTCACGCCGATAGTTAAGCTCATCGCGGTACCGCGAACGCTCAGGGGGTAAAGCTCGGAAGCAATAATGAACACTACCACGTTCAAGGTGGAGGCAACTGCCGCGATATAACCAAATACGCAAATTAAACCAATAATTGCACTGGTAGTTCCCTGGCCGCCTATAGCTAAATCAATCGCTAACCCAGCTAGGAAGATGGTCATTAGGAAAGAGCCGCTGGCCAGCAGCCGGGTACGCCCAATCTTGTCTACTAATGCCATACCGATAAAGGTGGCAACGATATTAATCGCCCCCATACCCACGGTAGCTAGAATTGCGCTACTATCGCCTAAACCTGCTCCTTTAAAAATAGTGGGGGCATAGAATACCACCGCATTCACGCCTGTTAGCTGTCCTAGAATCTGCAGACCGATTCCGGCGATTAATACCCGGCGCAACCGGCGCTCCCCCAAGGCGCGAAAGCCTACGTTTCCTTGTTCCCCGCCAATCGAAGCCTTAATTTCGGTTAGCTCGTCCTCTACGTTTTGACTTTCCCGAACGCTTTGCAGAACCTGCCGTGCCTTATCGACCTGCCCATCTAACACCAGCCACCGCGGCGACTCCGAAAGAGTGATGATACCGATACCAAATAGCAGCGCCGGGGCTATCGAAATTCCGAACATCCAGCGCCAATCGTGACTTACGCCGTGCAGCGCATAGTTCGCAATATAAGCAATCATGATTCCGGTGACAATCATCAGCTGGTTGAGCGAGACCAAGCGTCCGCGAATATGGGCGGGAGCTAGTTCCGAAATAAACACCGGAACGATATTGGAAGCAGTACCTACCCCTAAACCGAGAATTACCCGCGCCACGATCATTACCGGAACATTGGGGGCAAAAGCCGCGATGATTGCCCCCAAGACGAAGATTGCAGATGCCGCAATTAATACCGGTCTCCTGCCGAAACGATCAGATATTCTCCCGGCGCTGAGCGCCCCAATGGCAGCCCCTACTACCAGGGAGCTAACCACCATTCCTGAATGAATAGCGTCCAGGTTAAAATCTTTCGTCATCGAGGGAAGAGCACCGGAGATGACTCCGCTGTCATATCCAAAAAGCAGCCCTCCCAGAGCAATCACTAAAGTTGCCCAAATTACTCGTTTACTTGTTACCTTATTCGCTTGCTCGCTTGATTCATCTGATGAATTCACGATTTACCTCTTTTGTAGAATCGACTGCTCCAGATGATGTCCTGGTCTAAACAGAACCGGATAGCACCATCACTCCGAACATCTGATTGAAACTCAGATACCAGGCAAGTTTAACATAACGTTAGGTCAAGCTGAAATTACTAGAGCAATCAAGAGCTAGTAACATCAGCTTTTTCGCGCAAACCTACAAAACAAATAGGTAGTTTTTGACTTATCTACATTACAAAACGAAAGAGTATCGCATCGCTCTGCTGCGCTCTATAACATAGCTATCATCAGACAACTATCGTTCAATGGGGAATGGTAATCTATAAAACAAGGTAGTTGCGATAGAGGAATCATATGGACAAGACAGTTACCCCCGAATCAGTCTCCACAGTGGACGATTACCGGCGCTTACTACATGACAAAAAGAGCTTGGAGAATCCTCGTTCACGGTCTAAAGGTGCTCTGGCTGCGATAGAAAGTTTCATACTTGAAGAGCATTTACAACCCGGAGACCCACTACCTACGGAGAATGAACTGTGTGAACGCTTAGGGGTTTCCCGCTCTTCCGTGCGCGAAGCCTTAAGACAATTACAGGCTTTAGATATTGTTACCGTTCACCAAGGACGCGGAACCTACGTGGGAGAAATGTCTTTACGTCCTTTTGCCCAAATGATGGTGTTGCGTTCTTCGCTAAAATCTACCAGCCTGACTTCCTTAAAAGAAGTCGTGCAAGTTCGCCAAACTCTTGATATTGGGTTAGCCCGTGAAATAGTAATGAAAGTGGCTGGAAAGCAGCTGACTCACTTACATCAGCTAGTTGACACTATGGTGGAAAAAGCTCGTAACGGTCAGGAATTCTTAGTTGAGGACATAGAGTTTCACACTGGTCTAGTGTCCGAATTGAACAACATCCTGCTGGAAGAACTAATGAACTCCCTCTGGCTGGTGCACATGTCGGTACTTCCTGTCTTGCCGGCTGCCGGGAAAGAAAATATGGTAGCAACTACCAAGGCGCATGGAGCTATGCTCAAAGCCGCCGAAGCGGGAGACACATTGGGATACATGGCCGCGGTACAAGACCACTATTCGCCTCTAATAGAATCCATTGAGGCTCTGCCCGCTTAAGCCAGTTTTCTATTTCCTGCCATGAGGGCGAGTCTCGGCTACCAGCACCCTCCCCTAACTACGGTTTTCTTCCGCATCCGCCCATTTCATCAGATAGGGATCGATTAACCGGTTGAATTCTTGGGGTTTGTTACGCCGCAGCGTATGCTCACAGCCGGGAATAAAAACTGTTTTCACATTCCGATTAGCTAATGCATCGGTTTGTGCTAACCCGGTTTTCCCCACGATATCTGATTCCTGATCCGAAGAAACCACCACCAGGGGAACCGCAATTTCTTGCACCAAGTCTTGCCAGTTTTCCTTAAAACTAACTACCCCGGTTCCTATCAGTCCCGAATCCGACCGGAGCTTTCCAAAAACCCAACCAATCATGGTATCCCCCGGCCACCAGGGACGCCGCTTTCTCCCC
This sequence comes from uncultured Varibaculum sp., assembly GCF_902489465.1. GTDB lineage: Bacteria > Actinomycetota > Actinomycetes > Actinomycetales > Actinomycetaceae > Varibaculum. The sequence goes on from NZ_CABTZZ010000052.1 coordinate 5,058, forward strand.
CAGTTATAGGCCACCATTGGGTCTTGCCAGGACTCAAGTTGGCTAAGAGCAGTCGGAATATTAGTGACATAGTTTTGACGGTAAGTTTGCGACAGCCACGCTGGATCTTCTACTACCGCCCCTGCCACCAGTTCAGGGTGGCGCGCAGCCAGTTTCGTAACGAGGGCGCCCCCCATGGAATGCCCCACGAAAATAGCTTTTTTACCAAAGGTTTTTTCGATAAATTGCACCGCGTGCACCAGGGCAGAAAATGAGGCCTCGAAAGGATCTTCTAACTCTTGGTCGGTAAATCGAGGCGAAAAACCGTGTCCTTTATGGTCTATTGAAACCACCAGGTAACGAGACTTTAAATGGTCAATATAATCCGCCCAGGCAATCGCGCAGTCTTCTACTCCATGAACCAAAATAATTAGAGGGCGAGTAGGATTTCCCGCTACCAGATAACTAAGCATTTTTACTCCTTGCTATGGTGCTCTGCTTTTCTTGGCGATATGTATCCAAGAAAAGCAGAGCACTGCCAACAACTATTCCGACTAGCTGTCTTCACTAAAAGGCATTTAAGACTTATCTGCTTACATTTATTTGAATGGATAGCTAATACTAGCGGAGCTTCTAGGCCACCGGACGAACATAGTCCTCATCGATGGTGGCATAGGTAAGTCCCGTAACTTCTTTATTGGCTTTCGGAAATACTAGGCTGATCAGATAGGAGAATACCAAAGAAGATACGAAGGCAATAAACGCTATCATCAGCGCGGAAGAAAACATTGATCCTTCTGGCAGGAAGAATTTCATTCCTACTCCCACCAACACGCTGATAATAAGCCCTGCTATAGCGCCTACTGAGTTCGCCTTTTTAGTGAAGATTCCGATAAAGAAAATCCCCGCTACCGGCACCCCGAACAGCCCGGAAACTGTAAGGAAGATATTCCAGGTTTCATTCGCATCATGCAATAGGAAATAGATCGCTACTGCCAGAGAGAAACACCCGGAAATCGCAATAATGATCCTTGCTAGTGCCACATCGGACAGACCTTTTAAGCGGTTCGCAAAGAAACGCTGCTTAAAATCAGTCACCGCACAACTGGAGATAGCGTTCAGACTTGAAGCGATAGTTGATTGTGCAGCCGCAAAAATACCGGCAATTACTAGGCCAGCAATCCCGGCAGGCAACTGAGTAATCACGAAATAGGGAACCAGACCAGCAGTATTCTTTTCTAGAATCTCTGGGAGATTATCGGCGTAGAAAGACCAAAGAATTGTGCCCATACCAAAGAAAATCGGGATAGTGATTAGCCCCAGGAAGAAGTTAGTCCACAAGGCTTTTTCAGTTTCTTTAATAGATTTTGTTACCTGATAGCGCTGCACCACATCTTGGCTTCCGGTGTATTGGTAAAGCGTGTTAGCCAGTTGGCCTAGCAAAATCACCGGCACAAACTTATCCATGTGTTCAAATTGGAAGTTCTGCCCTGAAAGTAGCTTTCCGTCATGGGCAGCTGAAGTAACTAACTCGCCAAACCCACCATTTAGTGCGGATATGCCTATAATGCACACCAGGAGAGCTCCCCCTAATAATAGGAATCCTTGGATTACATCAGACCACACCACGCCCTCAATGCCACCTAAGAAGGTGTAAACGATACACAGTCCCCCAACGATTACCGCCACGACGATGGGATTAATAGAGGAAACAGAGGTAATTGCAATAATAGGCAGGTAGATGACCACTGCCACGCGCCCAATATGGTAAATCATAAACAATAGGGAGCTAATAGCTCGCATCGCCGGATTGAATCGTTCCTCTAAATACTCGTATGCGGTGGTTACCTTGAGTTTCCGGTAGAAAGGAATATAAAACTTGATAAAGACCGGAGTCAGCATCATGATACTCAAGGATCCGATAGCATAAGCCCAGTCATTGTTGAACGCTTGCTCGGGAGTGGACATAAAAGTAATAGCGCTCAAAGTTGTGGCATACATACTGAATCCCGCTGCCCAGGCCGGGATTTTTCCTTCTGCTTTAAAGAAGGCATCTGTATTTTTGCTAGCACGCCTGGTGAAATAAGCACCTACCGCCAACATCGCCGCTAGGTATGCAATCAAAACTATCCAGTTCGCAGTACCAAATTCAGTTTTCATTTAATTACAGCTTTCTCGTCATTGGGATTAGGTAACTACTTGAGTTACGAGTGTCACTTTACCGTTGCGACTTCAACGTGTACATAGAAAAAATAGTAATTTATCTGACAATTTATATCAGCATATTTTTCCCACCCACTAATACTCAACCCTTAAATAGCTATTAACAAGGAACTATAAAGAATATCCCCAAAACCCTTGCGTCAACCAAATCAATGAATTATGCTCTAAGTGTCAGACAACTAACGACGGATTTGAACTGCGGAAGAACCTACCGCTTACAGAGAGGCAACGATGTTTCTACTGTGACAATTACTTAAGCAGCCCTCTTCCCACGCGAGTACTCTACAAACAGATAAATCCACTAAGTAAAAGGAAAAGAAATGACTGATTTCTCCGGTATCGTTCCCCCGGTAGTTACCCCGCTAACCAAGGACGGCAAACTCGATAAAGAATCCTATAAGCGTCACCTAGAACGAATGATTGCAGCCGGAGTAGACGGCTTATTCGTCCTCGGCTCCTCCTCAGAAGTCGCCTTCCTAACCGACCAAATGCGCCGGGAAGTCCTGAAAACAGCGGTTGAAATCGTAGATCATCGGGTTCCAGTACTGGGCGGTTGTATTGATACCGAAACTATGCGGGTTATTGAACACGCCAAAGAAGCAAAAGAACTCGGGGTAGATGCGATTGTTGCTACCGCTCCGTTCTATGCTCTTGGGGGACTAGCGGAAATCGAACGCCACTTTCGCCTGATTCACCAGACCATCGACCTGCCCCTATTCGCTTACGATATTCCCGTATGTGTACACGTTAAACTGCCAGTAGATTTAATTATTCGCCTCGGTAAAGACGGGGTGTTATCCGGCGTAAAAGACTCTTCCGGTGACGATGTTTCTTTCCGTTTCCTCTGCCAGGAAAATCGCGATTGCGGTCACCCCTTAACCCTCCTAACTGGGCACGAAGTCGTGGTTGATGGCGCCTATATGTCCGGCGCTGATGGATGCGTACCCGGCCTGGGAAATGTAGATCCCGAGGGTTACGTCCGCCAATGGCGCGCCTACCAGAACGGGGATTGGGAAACCGTACGGAAAGAACAAGAGTATTTAGCTCGCCTAATGCGTATTACCGCAGTACCAAGCGGTATTCAAGGCTACGGAGCGGGAGTAGGTGGCTTCAAAACTGCCCTGCAACTGCTGGGAGTTTTCAACACCAACCAGGTTACCGAACCGGTTAAAGCCCTCGAAGGGGAAAATGTTGAACGCGTACGCGCCATACTTGAGCAAGTAGGGCTCTTAAAATGAGCTATATCCTCGCCGCCGACTTGGGCGGCACTAAGATAGCATCCGCGGTAGTTAATACTGCCGAAGGGACAGTAGCGGCAAACTATTCGCGTTCTACCCCCGCCAGTGAGGGTAGCGCGGCAGTAGTAGCCGCCATTATCGAAGCATTAAGCCACGCTAAAGACACAGCTAAAGCCGAAGGCATAACCCAAATCCAGGCAATCGGCATTTCCGCTGCGGGGGTGATTGACCCTAAACGGGGAACGGTTATTTCTGCTACCGATTTGATTAAAGGCTGGACCGGAACCGAACTAGCGAAACAGGTAAAGGCAGCTTTCAACACGAAAGTTTTCGTCCTCAATGATGTGCACGCCCACGCCCTCGGGGAAGCAACCCTGGGAGCCGGTAAAGACTATTCCTCTATCCTGGCCGCAGCGGTGGGAACCGGTATGGGAGGCGGGCTAGTTATTGATGGTCAAGTCCAGTTTGGCGCACACTGCGCCGCCGGTCATATTGGGCATCTGCCCCACCCGTTAGCTGCCGGTTTAACCTGTTCTTGTGGAGCCAAGGGTCATATCGAAACCGTGGCTTCCGGCAGTGGTCAAGTAGAACTGTATAACCGGGATAAACCGGCTAATCTCCCGAGGGCGCAAAGCGGACGCGAAATCACCGAACGCGCCCTAAAAGGAGAAGCGTGGGCAACCCAGGTTATCTATGACTCTGGATACGCTCTAGGTCAAACCCTGGCCGGTATCTGCAACTTGGCTGATCCCCAGGCCATTATAGTTTCCGGGTCGGTTACCCATTCCGGTAAGCAATGGTGGCAGGCAGTAACAGCTGGCTTCCAAGCCGATGCTCTCACCCCCGTAAAGAACACTCCCCTAATCAGTGGCACTCTGGGAGGAAATGCCCCCCTAATAGGTGCAGCTATTTGGGCAAATACGAATCTAGGATAATCATGAATCAAATAATCCAGTCCCTTAAAGGGGGATTAATCGTTAGCGTACAAGCCTATGTGGGCGAACCGATGCGGCACAGTGAAACTATGGCTCAGATAGCTTTAGCCGCTGAGCAAGGTGGCGCCGTTGGGATTCGCTGTCAGGGCTTATCGGATATTTCTGCGATTAAAGGACAGGTTGAAATCCCGGTTTTGGGGATTTGGAAAGAGGGGCACGAGGGCGTGTTTATCACTCCTACTTTGCGTCACGCTCGCGCCTGCTCAATGGCAGGAGCCGATATTGTGGCGCTAGATGCTACCCGTCGTCCTCGTCCCGATAGTCTAACTTATGGGGAAACTGTTGCTGCCTTGCATGATGAGGGCATAGTGGTGATGGCCGATTGCGGAAGTATCGAGGATGCTCGGCAAGCAGCTGAAGCAGGAACCGATATTTTATCTACCACTCTGGCGGGATATACGGGAGATAGACCCAAAACTGGCGGACCAGATTTTGAGTTACTCGCCCAAATGACTGCGGAATTTCCAGAGTTTCCAGTGCTATGTGAAGGACGAGTGCACACCCCGCAGCAGGCACGCCAAGTTATGGAGGCGGGAGCCTGGGCGGTAGTAGTCGGCACCGCGATTACCCATCCCACCAGTATTACTAGCTGGTTCAATGCCGCCATCAAGGGTTAGAACCTATACGTCTGTTTATTTGCAGTTACAAACGGGGACTTTATAAGACAAGAGAAAAGTTTGGGGGCGCTGGATTAATCCAGACACCCCCCAAAACTATTTGCATCTGCGGTTATTAGCTATTCGCGGCGGCGTGGTAGCTTCAATGCTTTCGCATCGATTCCACGCCGCCGCTGCTATCAGGAAAACCGGGTAGATATCTTAGCCTTATGATTCTAAGCGACGGTTACGAATCCTAGTGCCTGCAACTATCAGTATTAATGCAGCTAGTGCGAATGCTCCGCCGTAAGCGCCGGTGCGAGTTAGATTCCCACCGCGCGAGTTAGCAGTATTATCTCCTGTCCCCGCGCTATTGGATTTACCCGATTTTGCGGGGTTATCTGTAGGAGGCGCTACCGGTCTGTCGGTAGTTCCCGGCTTTCCGGTACCCGGCTTATCTTTATCCGGATTGCCCGGTGTAGCCTCGCATCCTTGCGGAACCATAGCCTGGAAAGTCCATTTAGTTACTGACCCCGTAGCGAAACGATAGCTGCTGGTATCAGAGATTTTGGCGGTAACTGTTATTTGCTTTCCGTAGGCGTATTCGTGCTTACCGGCTGCCACCTCTTTGCCGTCAAGCAGGTATTGGACTCCTTTGGTTACGGGAATCTCCACGAATGGTTTCTTCTTGCAGCTGCCCGGATCGGTTGCCACCGGTGCTATCGGAGTCACCTCGGTGATTTTACCGGGTGTTTCTTCGTATGCCGTCTTCTGCTTG
>NZ_CABTZZ010000053.1 GCF_902489465.1 uncultured Varibaculum sp.
GATTCTGCGCTTGTGAAAACCTGTACGGTTCGTAATCGTGTTTGTACTGCTAAGGATGGTGATCTTGTTGGTGGCGCTAAGTTTGCCTTGTATAAGGGTAGTAGAGTCGATGAGGCTAATAAGGTTGGGGATTATACCGTTGGTGAGGGCGGGGTTGAGCTTTCTGGTTTGCAGCAGGGGTCTTATACGTTGAAAGAGGTTGAGGCTCCGGCGGGTTATGAGCTGAATCCTAATACTGTCACGTTTACGGTTAGAGCTAATGGCACGGTTTATCGTCGGTATTCAAAGTTCACTTACGACTTCAAGAATAACGAGTTTTATTTCCCGAACTTGAAAGTACAGACAATCGATATTTCTCTAAACAAAGTATCCGATAAAGATACCCCCCTAGAGAACGTAAAATTCGATTTATACGAAGCCGATAACCCGGATAAACCAGTGCAAAACATAACCACCGGAAACGACGGGAAAGCTAACTTAACGGTTACGCCCGGAGGTAAATATCGGTTAGTAGAAACCGCAACCGCCTCCGGATACGCCCTCCTGCCACAGCCAATAGAATTCCAGGTAGAGGCGAACGGCACGGTAACAATAGATAAACAAAACGGAAATGTAAACACCGTAACTGGGGGAGACAAAACCCTGAAAGTGGTCAACTATCCCGAAGGAAAACTGCCCTTATCAGGGCAGTCCGGATTCCTGGTTGTATTGCTTAGCGGATTATCCTTATTGTTGGTGGCTGTGGCCATATCCTTCTTGGGAAGAAAGCGAAACTAAAACGGCAACGTAGTATTGCTAAACGCGACCCGGTTGGCGGTTTTGGGTAGTAGCTGAGGATTGGAAGGTGAGGGTACTCTGCCCGGGGCTAATAGTTATTTTAACAATAGCCCTGCGGCTATCGGCCTACCGTCCTCGCTAAAGCTAAACCTATTAAAGCGGTTACTCAGTGAACACCGAGCCATGCACGTTCCATAACCATGCCCGGAACTGGTAACAACCACGGTTAGGGGAAAACCTGGGGGCTCACAAAAGGGCAGTAGGCCGTCATTAGCCCCAAAATAAGCATTTACGGGTTAGTCCCTCCCATTGAGGTATTAATCTATTAACCCTTTTTTACCCCCCCCATAAATAAATCTGGGGTTGGTAAGCGGAGATTCCGCTTACCAACCCCAGATTAATGATTAGCTACTCTAGAGACGTCGGCGCTTAATCGCCACCGCCCCTGCGGCTATCAATACCAAGGCTGCAGCTAGCGCGATTGCCGCATTCGAACCGGTGCCTTCCAAACCAGGGCTGCTGGCATGGCCGTTTCCGTTCCGGGCGGGCGCGACACTCCCGGGCGCATTCCCTTTACGGTCACCACTGGTGCTTCCACCCGGGGCAGGCTTATCGGAAGTACCCGGTTTACCAGTATCACCCGGCTTATCGCTACCGCCTGGATTATCAGTACCCCCAGGAGTATTGTCCTCGGTGACAGTAATCGTGAAAGCTGCGGTCACTGCTTCTTCATCCGGGTTCTCCGCGATAACCTCTACCCAGTATTTTCCAGCTTTAGCCGGTTTCCCGCTAATCACCCCAGTTTGCTCGTCAAAGACTACTCCCGCGGGGAGACCTTTAACTTTCCAAACTGTACCTTTAGCTACTTTCACCGGTATATCTTTAATCGGCGAACCTAGCCGCAGAGTCTGGTCAGCTATGGGCGCGATTGTCGCTGCCGGAGCTGCCGGATCAGCAGTTGGCCACTGATTAGCTGGGGCGCTTTGAACTTTAACTGCTGGCGAAACCGAAATCGGATTCTCGGGTTGGGCGGGCGCAGTCAAGGTGGCAGGCGGCATCTGTGAAGATACACAGATAGCGGCCGCGGACGCGAACTGATCTTCCCTACCTGCTACTTCGTCCCACACGTCGGTAATCAGCAGTTTCACATATTTAGCTTTTACCGGATTGTCATAGTAGGCACGCTGCCAATCGGTTCCATTTTCCCACTGACCCTCTTTTTGTAGCGTCCAACCTGTGGTCGCATTGCCGTCTTTCGTGGTGTCAGAGGTGTAAATCTGGTAACTCTTGATGCGACCGTTCACTTTCCCTTGCCGTGAAAGGTACTCGACCGAAAGCATATTGTTAATAGTGCCATCTGGATTAGTTAAAGCCTGTTGCGGACTAAATACCAGCCAGTGAGGCAAACGATCTACTCCGCCAGCCCATTTACTGTGCCAGAAGGTATTGGATTTACCTGATTCGTCTACGCCATCAAATGCGGCTTGTACGTGACCATTAGTAGCGCCCTCACCGGTCTTTTCTTCCGAGTCTGCACTTAAATCGGTAAATCCATCACATACGCGAGGTCCGAGCATTCCGCTCAAATTAACAGTAGTGCTTAGCTCCTCATCCCCCATCTTCCAGGTAAAGGTGGCGCTACCAGTCGTTCCGGTGGTGTTTACCAGCTTAAATTTAGCGGTTCCAGTGCCACGCGCAGGTAGCTCAGCCATTTGAACTGTTTCCGGCAGAACCTTCCAGCCTTCACTCACGGTGGCTTTAATTTCCGAGGGCGCGACTTTGGCATTATCGGCAGCTGAAACTGTTACCGTAACTTCCCGCGGTTCAGAGGGATTCACGTCCTTAATCTCTGGCTGGTCAGCGGTAATCGATTTTTCACGTACCAGGGAGAACAGGGCTTTATCAGCCAGTTTTCCTTTGGTGGCCACCAAATCTCTCGGGAATTGCGCAACCTTGCCGGCGGCTAGATTATTTCCAGTCCCAGATAATGATTTTTCCAGCAAAGTGGCGTCAGCTTTTACTTCCGCTGCCGAAACTCCTTGAATATCTACATGTTTCTCACTGCCGTCAGCTACTGCCAGGTACTGGATTGAAACCGCGTTCCGCAAAGAAACCTTATTATCGGCTTCTACCACTACCTGCCATTTCTGTTTGTTTCTTTCCCGACCGCTAGCAAAAGCATTCTTATAGGTTTCACTGAGCGGGCGGCAAGATACCAAGGTAGGCTGGGCACCCACTTCGCTGACCGCACCTAAATGCTTTGCACCTTCGCTCATCGTCAAGCATTGGCCGGTAGCAGCATTGGAAATCTGATAGTAACCATCATAGGTTTTTGCCAGCTTCCAAGGTCCCTTGGCTACCGGATCCAATTCTGGCAGACCGTATACCCCATCGGGAACCGTAGCTGCCTGCACCTTGGAACGGGTAGTAGGATCGCCCAGAGAGTCGATGGTAGCTTTCATACCGTCAGCGCCCTCCCATTTAGGCCAAGGACGAGAAGCTGACCAGGTCATTTGGGCTAAGAACCGCAGGGAATCAGCCGTTATCATCTGGACTTCGTTCTCGGTTTCATTGATGTTATCGGGCCATAGCGATACCCGCGCCCCCAGGAGTTTGTCGTAGTTAGGATCAATCTGGGCGCCACCATCAAAAGTACCCACGTTCCAATTTTTATTGTTATACAGGTTATTTGGCTTCATGGCATAGGTGTAACCAGCCGGATCAAAGGCGCGAGACCAATACATTGCTTGGGGAACATTTGTTAGTTGATATCCCCGTTCCGCGAGCTGTTGCGGAGTTAGCGTGCCGCCCTTTTTGAACCAATAGTCAATAACAATATCTTTATCCAGCTGGACGTTTGCGGTGTCATAAAGACCATCATTGAAAATCCGCAGATTCTTGCCTTTACCTTTTACATAGGTGTTTATTTCGTTGATAAAGGCGGTAAAAGCATCATTGGCGTTGGCGCTGGGGCCAAAAGCGTCTTGAGCATACTTCGTTAACTGGGGATATAGCTGGTATCCACCAGTCATGGTGTATTCGTCAGCCCCCATATGCCAGAATTTCGAGTCGAAAGCCCCGTCATATTCATCGATTAGCTTCTTAATGAAAGCCCGGGCTTTAGGGTTGGAAATATCTAGCTGATCGGGGTGATATCCGCCGTTCTTATCTACCAGTTGATATTGGGGAGCGTTCTCCAACCAAATATTCATATGGCCTGGTGAGTTTATTTCGGGAATAACGTCAATATTTAGGCTCTTCGCTTTAGCGACAAACTTTTTAACGTCCTCGGGGGTGTAGTATGACCAGGTCTGAGTGTCGGGATAGGCATCAGACTTTAGTTTCATTTCTAGGACGATGTTATTGATATGCAAGTCAGCAGCATCATCCAGAAAACGCTCAATCCATTCGGTTGAGATATTGAGCTGGCAGGCACACAGAGTTACCCCTCGTTCTTTGTATTTAGGTACTGATACTACCGAGCCTGCCGGTAAGGTTAGTTGTTTTTGGCGCATCAGCTGGGAAAAGGAGCGGGTCCCATAAAATACGCCCGCGTCAGTCGCGCCGATGATTTGCACGCCCGAGGAGCCAATCTTTAGTTCAAAGCCTTCTGCCCCTAAATCTTTGCGCGTACTATCTTGCAATAAATGCACGTCGAATTCGCTAGTACGCTTACCTATTTTCGCGGGAACCGGCGAACCTAAATAGGCGCTGAGCTCTGTCGCTAGTGCTTTAGCCCGCGCGTTGAGTGGCTGGGTGGAAACTACCCGCGCGCCCTCGGCTAGCGTCCAGGTTCCCCCACTAGCTTTCCAAGCATCCAGACTGGGAATAGTTTTCGGTAGGGTAGCGGAGCCGTCAGCTTTATAGGCTCCGAGAGGTTCGGCCGCAGCCGTGGGAGCTGGAAGCGATATTGACAGAGCTAACGCCCCACTTACTAGGGCTACCCCTAAAGGTTTCAATAGTTTTGAGCCTATTCGCTGCCGACCCTTACTGGCCTTATCAGCTTTAACCCAGGAACATAAAGATGGATTTTTTCGTTTTTGAAGCAACACTGCTACACCTACTCTAATCTATGAATGAGTCTGAGGAATTATCAGATTTCAACCTACCACACGTGAACAGCTATTACGTTAAGACTTATTAAGCTAATGCTAGCTTGACTTGATAAAATACAGTCCCAATAAAAAATGTGGGAGTTTCCACAAATAATAAATCTGGTGTTTCCAAGTAACTAAAGCATTAAGTTATTACAAACTGTCGATATTGGTAAAACTATTTTTGTATTGTTACGCTAAGCTTCATGAGCGCAAAGAAGCACCCCATTTTAAAACCAGTAATCAGTATCTTGTTTGCCCTAGCCCTAGCAATTGGGGCAGGCCTAGCCACCCCCTTAAGTGCCTATGCGGCAGAGCCTACTTTAGTAGCTACCAAGGACACTCCGCAGGCGAAAATAGAACTATACCTAGTATCCGGAAATCCTAAAGTAGCCGGTCAGACCGTTGAATACCGGGTAAAGCTAACCAATAAAACCGCCAAAGCTGCCTCCTTCGAGTCAGTGAACTACAACTTGGCAAATGCGGATGGTTGCAAATGGCGCAACGCTGCCTCCAATCAAGTGCAGGAATGTTATAAAGCGGGAATCGCGAAAAAACTAACCCACGTAGTTACCCCAGCTGAGGCTACGGCAGGCGGATTTGTCCCCTACGTTACTTTCCGGATGTATTCCGAGGTGGAATATGGCGGTGAAAAAACCAGCCTGGGCGGAATCAACGAGAATAAAATTCCGACCACCCTTACCGTTACCAACCCGAAACCAGCCGGTCAAAAATGGAGGTTAGGCGAACGCATCAACTTCAAAGCCACTTTGATTAACCACACTGGCAAAGCGCGGGCACTGTCCGCTAAAAGCTCCAACCTGACAAATTGGGAAGGCTGCAAATGGTCAAATATGCCAGTTAATCGAGAAATGGAGTGCACTGCCCCCTACCATGTAGTCACGGAAGCTGACGTTAAAGCCGGTAAATTCACCCCCGAAATAGTTTGGCAGTATTACCCCAATGCCGGATACACGGGGACAGCCACCTATTATGCGACCACCGAAGCCGAGGCGCTGCCGGTTGGGAACAACTATCTAAAGTTGGATAAGTTTGAGCTGGATCCCGAGTCGCAAAAAGCTCACTACCAGGTGGGGGATATTCTGAAATTCGCGGTAGAAGTTAGCGCGAACGGGGACGAGGCTTTGAAAGTAGCACCCGTAACCGACACCGCCCTAACTAACCTGACTGATAGCGCCGCCAGCAGCTGCGAGCGTGAAAGTCTGGCAGTCGGGACAGTTCATCCCTGCCAGCTGACCTACACCATCACTGAAGCGGATTTAACCCGCGGTGAAGTGGAAGCCAAGTTAGCTATTGACGGGAAAATGGGGCAGCAACTACTTAATCGCGTTACTGCCACAACTTTTGTATATACCCAAAAGCAATATCCACAGGCAGATGCGAACACTAAAGCTAAAGACGCGGATCCGGCAGCGGAACCTAATATCAGTGATTTGCATACTGTAGCTACCAGTTCAAAACAGGCAAATATCCGCATTCCGGCAATCGCCCTTGCCCCGAATGGAGATTTATTAGCCTCTTACGATTACCGCCCGAAGAACGGCAGCATGAATGGAGGAGACTCACCGAACGAAAACTCGATTATGCAGCGCCGATCTACCGATAATGGCAAGACTTGGCAGCCAGAAACAGTGATTGCCCGCGGAATCGTGGGCAGTAACATTGCCGGCCCCAGAGGCTACTCCGACCCGTCGTACGTAGTAGACCATGAAAGTGGCACTATTTTTAACTTCCACGTGTACAGCCAGGTATCGGGAGTATTCGCCAAGAATCCTGCCTATACTTTCACTCCAGACGGCAAAATTGATGAAACTAGCGAACACGCCATGAACTTAGGGCTGTCTGTATCTACCGATAATGGTCACTCTTGGACGCAGCGAGTAATTACTGACCAGGCATTAGGGGAAAAAGCGCGGGATTTGCAATCTTGCTTTGCTACCTCCGGTGCCGGTACCCAAAAAATGACTGCACCTAACAAAGGACGGCTGCTACAGCAGATGGCCTGCGTCCCGAAGACCGGAGGGATTGTTGCCTACACGATTTATTCGGATGACCATGGTAAAACCTGGAAATCTGGTAACCCCACCCCAGCAGTAGTTGAGGGTAAAAAGTTTGACGAGAACAAAGTTACTGAACTAAACGATGGGAGCCTAATCCTGATTTCGCGCTCCCAACAAGGTGGAGGCCGCATTATCTGTAGCTCTACCGATTCCGGGGAAAACTGGAAAGATTGCCACGTTAGCAATGATTTAGCTGACGAGAACAACAACGCGCAAGTGATTCGAGCTTTCCCAAATGCGAAACCCGGCACTTTACGTTCACAGGTACTACTGTTTTCGGGAACCGATAAGGGGCGTACGAATGGATATGTTTGGGCCTCGTTTGATAACGGGAAAACCTGGCCGGTAAAGAAACAGTTCAAGACGGGCGGCACGGGCTACACCACTATGACCGTGCAGAAAGATGGCAATATCGGGTTATTGATGGAGCCCAATGGGGGCGGATGGCAAGACATTGCCCACCTCAGTTTTAATCTGCGCTGGTTAGAGGATGATTTCCGCACCGAACTTAAAGGGAAAGATACCGCTGCTAGCGGGCAGATTGGCAAAGAAATCGCCCCGATTTCAGTGACCGATTTATTTGAACGCAACGATCCGCTGCTAGCAGACACTTTCGAGGTAACTGGACTGCCCGAGGGCCTGGTATTCGATAAAGAAACCGGTCAGATTAGTGGCACTCCCGTTGGAAAACTTGAGGCAGACAAAGATTACGAAGTAACCGTTAGCCTCAAGGAAGCCGAAGACGGAACTGAATACCCCAGAGCCGCGCAGGCTAAGCTCGCCCTCAAGATTTCCCCGCGAGATGCCGCCACTCCGGCACCTATCCCGCAGATCAGTCCGATAGCCGACCAAACCGTAACCGCGGACTCGATGATTACTCCTATTAAGTTAGAGGTTAAAGACGGGGCTATTGGAGCAGTTACCGGACTGCCCGAAGGAGTTAGTTTTGACGCCGCTACTGCAACCATCTTAGGGACTCCCAAGAAAGCGGGCGCTTATAAAGTCACGGTAACGGCTCTGAACGTAGATGGGGAGGAAAAAGCTACTGCTACCTTTACCATCACCGTTGAGGAATCAAAGCCGACCCCCGGTGGCGATCAGGAACCGGGCACGAATCCAGATCCCGGTACAGATCCAGGAACTACCCCTGATCCGGGTACTTCCCCCGGTGATTCCACCCAACAGGCAGGTCAAAGCGGTAAAGACCATAAGAACCTGAAGCCCCAAGCGACTGGCAAAGCGGCAAACCAGAAAGCTCAAACCGCTAACCCGCAGCGAAAGGGACTAGCGAGAACCGGCGCAAATATGGGAGCCGAATTGTTGGCGGTCTCGCTATTAATGTGCGGACTGGGTATCGCCACGCTTCAGCGCAGGAGGCGTGGATAGCATCCAGTAACTAAGTAAAGGTTTTGTCCGGTGATGGATTGGTTTCCATCACCGGACAAAATAATTCTAGGTAATGGGATTAATGGGGATTAGGCACTCACGGAGCCTATTAGATCACGTGGCCGATTGGGGAACGCCGGACCGAGAAGCGCCAGTCGGCGCTAAGGCCGCTCGTAGCGGCAATTTTTGGAGCCCGGGGCTAAACGGCCCGACGCCCTTATAGTCTAACGAAAGCCCTCCACCCTTGCATCTACCCTGGTAGGAGAGGATAATCGCAAATTTAGCTCGGAAAGGGGGTTTGATTCTCTTTGCCCTGAGAACCTAAATCTAGCGATAATGGGAAGGTGATTAATACTGCCCGAAAATATCGTTTGCGCCGTTTAGCAGCGCTTTTGATACTGGTTGTTCTGGTGGCAGTAATCGCCCTGGTGGTGAACATGATTTATGGGTATATCCAGCAAGAAGAATCTGCTGATTCCATTTCCGAACCCACCATGCCTCCGGTTAGCACACAGGGTTTTAATGCCACCGATTTAATCAGCGAAGCCGAGTTTACGCGCTGGGATTCCCTTTCTTCCTCCCAGATTCAGGATTTTATTACGGATTGGGGATACGGATGCCGCGCAGGTAAAGCTAAGGCTATGCCGGAAAGCACCGGAGTTGCGCGGACGAATGATGACAGCAAAAAGCAAGAGGTGGAAGTTCCCTGTTTGAAAGATTTTCGCGCTAGCTTGCGCCCTCATGATCCTGACCGATTTTGCCCGCAGGCGGTACCGGGCGGAGATAATCTTACTGCCGGTGAGGTTATCGCTCAGGTTTCTCGCAGCTGTCAGATTAATCCGAAAGCAATTTTGGTGACCCTACAAAAAGAACAGGGGCTGATCACTGTTTCTTCTTCCCGGCTTACCCCACGGCGATACGAAATAGCGATGGGCTATGGATGCCCCGATCATACCCAATGTGACCCGCAGTTCTACGGGTTTGGCACTCAGGTGTACTACGCGGCGCGCCAGTGGCGACGTTACCAGCTTGATCCTGATTTATACGATGTGCAAGCTGGCAAACCGGTTACTCTAGGTTACGGCCCAGATGCACGCTGCGGCCGTAAGGAAATAGTTCCGCGAAACTGGCCGACCGCCGCCCTCTACAATTACACCCCCTACTTGGCTTCTGCCGATGCAATCGCCGGACTTAGTGACGAATGCGCCCAGCCGGGGAATCTGAATTTCTATCAATTTTATAAAGCCTGGTTTGGTGATCCCCGCCAGGGCGGGGGAGAAGTCCTGACCCGCAAAGCTTTGGCGCAATGGCAAGATCAGCAAAAAGCAAAGCAGTAATAATAAGAAAATAGGATTTTGATTGACAATAATCCTTCATTGTTTACGCAGGAAGATGCTAAAATTACGGGGAGCGTTTGCAAGTTGACGCTCTGGCGAAGGATGTTATGGGAGGTATCCTTCGCCTAGGGGAGGATGCCAGGTATTTTCCCCTGACTCGGATCCCTACCGAGGACTGTTAGGGACTTGGGGGCTCAAGCAGGAAGCCTGAGCCCCCAAGCAATTCCCGTCCTCTACCCTTGAATGCCTCTTTCGGCGTGTTTCGGGCTACCGCAGGCTCTCTAGGTAACGCGCGGAGCCTGGGGTTTTACTGTAGTTTCCGCGGGGAGCCTAGGTTTTTCCTCCCGCCCAAGAATTCGGAAAACGTAGCGGCGTTTTCCGAATTCTTATTCCCACCGCACCCACTCGGATAAAACCCAGGCTCCCCGCTCGCTGGTACCACCTAAGTAAGGGGCTCAGCGGGAACAAGAACCGCCAGA
>NZ_CABTZZ010000054.1 GCF_902489465.1 uncultured Varibaculum sp.
CCCCCGCACAGCAAGGATTCGGCGTTGAAGCATCCCGGGTTTTGTTCCGAGGTTTTTGTGAGAGGATTTCGCATGCCAAGGAACTATATAAAAGTTTTTGGGGAGCGGGCTGTCAGGCTTGTTGAGGATCGTCTGCGGGATGATCTCGGAGTGTCTGAAACCCGCGTGATCGCCGATACCGCGATGAAGTTGGGGACGTCGAGGGAACCTCTTCGGCGCTGGGTGATGCGAGCGCGTGTGGATGCCGGAGTCCGTCCTCGGGTTTCCACTGAGGAAAGCGCCGAATACAACCCGGCCTATCAAGACGGCTCTCTACACATCCGCAAAGGCTGGGCAGGACACTAAACCACCGCGACACGCCCGAAAAATACACACATTTTGGGTATTAACCCGCTTTTCGTTCAGATTTCGGGCATACGAAAGGACGCCCACTTTGTATCAAAATGAGCGTCCCTTCAGTGGAGCTAGCGGGACTCGGCGGTGCTACGCACCAGCAAGGGTTTCCGGAGCACAGCCTCCGAAAACCACTGGCGCGGGCGAACGCTCAACCCGCGTTCGCTACCTCCCCGCGCCAGCCCTCCCGGGTTCGAGCCCTCAGCTTATAAAATGTTGAAGCCCCAGGATAAACCTGGGGCTTCTCATTTGTGCCAGTAATCCCTGACGGGATTACGCACGATTTCGTCATCCTCACTAATAAAAAAGCCCAAACGGCTTTTTCACCGTTCGGACTCCTCATCGTGGAGCTAGCGGGACTCGAACCCGCGACCCTCTGCTTGCAAAGCAGATGCGCTACCAGCTGCGCCATAGCCCCTTTAGAGCACGAAAACCACTACAGGTACTTCCATACTCCCGGATCATTGCGAAGGTCATTTGCCGCATTCACCAGCCAGGCGAAAAACACCCCGATAAACAACAGTTTTAAGGTCTTTTTCAAATCTACCTACCTGGCCGATTGCTGGAACAAACTTCCCTTGCAGTGGGCCTAGCTGGGCTCGAACCAGCGACCTCAGTCTTATCAGGACTGCGCTCTAACCAACTGAGCTATAGGCCCATCGTGTCCATCGCGAACACCATTGCAGATTACAACATTCCTAACCCGGCTTTCAAACCCGTCCTGGGTGCGATCCGTCACGCCGTCCTCGAACTATCGCACCCCCAAGGAATGCGGTAATACTACTCGTCGGTCAGCGCCAGCCTTATCCCTCCAACCAGTGAAGTCACCAAGTTGTAAATAAGCGCCCCCACCGTTGAAAACGCAGTCATTAAGATCACGTTCGAGACTGCGATAATAGTGCTCATCGCCATTACCCGTGGTAACCGCAAATAATCAATAATCGACGCAATCGAACCGGTGGGATCAATATCGTTAATAAAGTTTTCCACCGAACTAAACACGCTCATCGAATTTAGCAGCAGCCAGACTAACAATCCCGCCAGCACCATCGCGATCCCCAGCGCCACTGATAGCAGGAAGGAAACCTTCATCACCGACCATGGATCAATCCGGGAAACCACCAACGAGATTTGGCGAGGCTGATATTCGCCAATCTTCTTCGCCGAGGACGCACCCGCAACCTCGGTCTCTTCCGCCTTCTCAACAGAAGACGATGCTTCCGGAACCTGTGGGATTGCAGAACTGCTACCGTCCTTAGAACCGGACTTAACAGCGGTCTTCTTTCCCACCGTCTGAGGCGACTTTCTGTCCTTTTTCACTTGGCTGTCCCCACTCTTAGTTTGCGGGTCATCAGGTTGCGATATTTCATTGTGCGAAGGCTGGTCGGCGCTAGTATCTTCGCTAACATTAGAGGCTTCGCTTTCTCGCGAAACATCATCCACGTCTTGCTCTGAGCGAGCCTTTTCTTGATCTTTGCCATCAGTTGTCATTGGTCAGCCTCTCACTAGAGCTCAGTTGTTTCGGTTTCTAACGCGGCCACTTCTTGCTCGAGATCTGCATCCGTAGCCTCCGACGAATCATCGTCATCTGCTTTCTCATTATTTAACGCCACAGCCAAAACTGCATCCCCGGGTGCCGGACGAGTGAAAATCACTCCCTGAGTGTTACGTCCCGTGCGGGGAACCTCATCCACCCGGGAACGCTGCACCTTACCAGAATGCATAATCACCATGACTTCATCATCGTCATTAACAATCAAGGCTCCCACCAGGCCGCCCCGCTCAGCCACCAGGTTCGCTACCTTGATCCCGAGGCCGCCGCGACCTTGTACCCGGTATTCCTCTACCGAAGTGCGTTTCGCGTATCCCCCCTCGGTCACCACCAAAAGGTCACTATCGGGGCGAATAACTGTCATCGCTAACAGGTGGTCCCCCTCGCGGAACTTCATTCCCCGCACTCCGGAGGTGGCACGACCAGTAGGACGCAAAGCCTCATCACTAGCTAAGAACCGCAGCGATTGTCCCCGGTGCGAAACCAGCAATAGCTCATCGTCACCGTTAACCAGTTCGGCAGAAACTACCTCGTCAGGGGCGCCATCTTCCATTTCCCGCAGGTTAATCGCGATTAGCCCGCCGGTACGATTGGAATCATATTCGGTAAAGCGAGTCTTTTTCACTAGCCCTGAGCGGGTAGCTAGTGCCAAATACTCGGCCTCATCATAGGAGCTAAAGGCCAGTACCTGCGCGATTTTTTCTTCCGGTTGGAACGCTAAAAGGTTAGCTACGTGCTGCCCCTTAGAGTCACGTCCCCCCTCGGGTAGTTCATAGGCTTTCGCCCGGTAAACCCGGCCTTTGTTCGTGAAAAACGCCAACCAGTGATGCGTGGTGGTGGTAAAGAAGTGATCTACCACGTCATCTTCACGCAACTGCGCCCCTTTAATCCCTTTACCACCGCGTTTTTGACTGCGGTATTGATCCAGGCGAGTGCGCTTGACATACCCAGAATGGGTAATGGTGACCACCACGTCTTGTTCTTCGATCAGATCTTCCATCGACATTTCTCCGGCGAACGGCATAATCTTGGTGCGCCGCTCGTCGCCATATTTATCGACAATCTCACCAAGTTCGCTGGCAATAATTCCCCGTTGCCGCTCCGGGCGAGCCAAGATGTCTTTTAGATCTTTTACGCGCGCCTCTAGTTCGGTGTGTTCATCGAGAATCTTTTGCCGCTCGAGGGCGGCCAGGCGGCGCAGTTGCAAAGCCAAGATTGCATCCGCTTGGACTTCGTCTACCCCCAGCAGCTCCATTAATGCACCCCGCGCCTCATCTACGGTAGGAGATTTGCGGATAGTAGCGATCACCGCATCCAAAGCATCCAGCGCCATCAGGTAGCCTTGCAAAATATGGAGGCGATCCTGCGCGCGCTTGAGGCGGAAATTGGTCCTGCGCACGATTACTTCTAGCTGGTGATTAATCCAGTTAGAGATAAATCCATCAATAGAAAGCGTACGCGGAACCCCGTCTACCAGAGCCAACATATTAGCAGGGAAGGAATCCTGCAACTGGGTGCGCTTATAGAGGTTATTTAGAACCACTTTAGGAACTGCGTCCCGCTTGAGCACAATCACCAGGCGCTGTCCGGAGCGGTCCGAGGATTCATCGCGAATATCTGCGATCCCCTCGATCTGCCCGTCTTTCACCAGTCCGGCGATTTTTGCTGCCAGATTGTCCGGATTGACCTGGTAGGGAAGTTCGGTAACCACCAGGCAAACCCGGGAATTGATTTCCTCTACATTTACGATTGCCCGCTGCACAATCGAGCCGCGACCGGTGCGGTATGCCTGTTCAATCCCTTTACGCCCCAAAATAGTGGCGCCCGTGGGGAAATCCGGGCCTTTAATCCGTTCAATCAGGGCTTCCATTAGTTCTTCACGCGAAGCCTCCGGGTGCGCTAGCGCCCACTGAACCCCGTCGGCAACTTCCCGCATATTGTGAGGAGGAATCCGGGTAGCCATCCCCACTGCGATTCCCTCTGACCCGTTAAGCAGCAGGTAGGGTAGGCGTGCCGGCAAAACCGTAGGTTCTTGCGTGCGTCCGTCATAGTTGTCCATGAAATCGACAGTGTCTTCATCGATGTCCCGTACCATTTCCATCGACAAAGGCGCCATTTTACATTCCGTATAACGCGGAGCTGCCGGCCCTAAGTTCCCTGGGGAACCAAAGTTACCTTGGCCAGCCACCATCGGGTAACGCATCGACCAAGGCTGCACCAAGCGCGCCAAAGCATCATAAACTGCGGCGTCACCGTGAGGGTGGAAATGCCCCATTACGTCGCCGACTACGCGCATACATTTCGAAAACCCAGCGTTGGGACGATAGCCACCGTCATACATGGCATACAGAATTCGCCGATGTACCGGCTTGAGACCGTCTCGCACCTCGGGGAGGGCGCGCCCTACGATCACGCTCATTGCATAATCCAGGTAGGAGCGCTGCATCTCGGTTTCTAGGTCAACCTGATTAATATGACCTTTAGCCTGAAATAGACCGGAATTATTATTTTCGAGGGCGCCTGCGGAAACGGTGTCCCCACCCCCGAAAGCTGCGCCGGTGTGCTGAGCCTTTTCCGGGGAGTCTGCTTGCTGGTTTTGATCCTGGTTGTCTATATCGCTCATGTTTTGCCTGTCCCTTAAATATCCAAGAATCGTACGTCAGTGGCATTGCGTTGAATGAAAGCTCGCCGCGACTCGACGTCCTCACCCATTAGCATCGAGAAAACTTCATCTGCGCTGGCCGCCTCGGATAAGGTCACCTGTTTAAGCATCCGGTCTTCGGGATTCATAGTGGTTTCCCACAGTTCCTGAGGATTCATTTCCCCGAGTCCCTTATAGCGCTGTACCCCACCCTCTTTCGGAAGGCGTTTACCATCAGCTTTGCCGTCCTCTAAATATTCGTCGCGCTGGCGATCGGAGAACACAAACTGGTGGGGAGCATTTGACCATTTCAAACGGTAAAGCGGGGGACAAGCGATAAATACGTGCCCTTTTTCAATTAGAGGACGCATATAGCGGAACAGCAATGTCAGCAGCAAAGTGGCGATATGCTGGCCGTCCACATCGGCGTCCGCCATAATCACTATCGCGTTATAACGCAGCTTGGAGATATCGAAGTCTTCCCCAATACCGGTACCGAACGCGGTGATGAGGGACTGGATTTCTTGACTGGAGAGGGCGCGATCTAGCCGCGCTTTCTCTACGTTTAGGATTTTGCCCCGGATCGGTAAAATGGCCTGGTGAGCCGGGTCGCGTCCCTGTACAGCTGAGCCACCCGCCGAGTCGCCCTCAACGATGTAGATTTCGCATTCGGAGGCATCGCGGGAAGAACAATCCCGCAGTTTCCCGGGCATCGAGACGGATTCGAGGGCGGATTTGCGCCGGGTAGCTTCCCGGGCTTTGCGCGCTGCTACCCGCGCGGTTGCTGCCTGCTGTGCTTTTACCAGGATTGCTTTCGCGTCCATGGGGTGGGCGTCTAACCAGTCACCCAGTTTGGAATAAACCTGCTGCTGGACAAAAGTACGTGCCTCAGTGTTTCCCAGTTTGGTTTTCGTCTGCCCCTCGAACTGTGGCTCGGTGAGTTTCACCGAGATTACAGCAGTTAAACCTTCGCGAATATCATCACCGGTTAGGTTTTGATCTTTGTCTTTGAGGATGCCTTTATCGCGGGCATATTTATTCATCAAGCTGGTGAGAGCGGAGCGGAAACCTTCCTCGTGGGTGCCGCCCTCGGTGGTGTTAATAGTGTTCGCGTAAGTATGCACGGACTCGGAATAGGCGGTGGTCCATTGCAAGGCGATTTCTAGACTGATGGAGGCGTCTTCATTAACCGACTCAAAATCAATGATGTCGGGGTTGATTACCTCAGATTTCTTGGAGTGGTTAATGAACTCTACATAGTCGCGTAAACCGTTTTCGTACATGAATGATACTCGCCGGAACCCGGGAACTGGATCATCAGCGGTTCCTTGCGCATCGCCAGTAACCAGATCTCCAGCATCGGTAGCCTCTGGGCGTTCATCGGTGAGGGTGATACGCAGCCCCTTGTTCAGGAAGGCCATCTGCTGGAAGCGTTGCCGCAAAACCTCGAAACTGAAAGTAGTGGTCTCAAAGATTTCCGGATCCGGGTAAAAGGTCTGCTGAGTGCCGGTTTCCTCGGTTTCTTCCCCGCGTTGCAATTCGGTGAGGGGATGCCCACCGTTACCGAAAGACTGTCGCCAAGCATATCCTTGCCGTTTCACCACGGTATCCATCCGGGTTGAAAGCGCGTTTACTACCGATACGCCTACCCCGTGCAGACCGCCGGAGACTGCGTAACCGCCAGATCCGAATTTGCCGCCCGCGTGCAGGATAGTCATTACTACTTCGACGGTGGGGCGTTTTTCGGTGGGATGCATATCCACCGGGATTCCGCGACCGTTGTCGCTGACCCGCACCCCGCCATCGGCCTGCAGGGCTACCTCAATATGGTCACAATAGCCGGCCAGGGCTTCATCAACCGAGTTGTCGACTACCTCGTATACCAAGTGGTGCAGACCGCGCTCCCCGGTTGAACCGATATACATGCCGGGACGCTTACGTACGGCCTCTAGCCCCTCTAAAACTGTGATGTCGTCCGCGCCGTATTCATGCTGGACTTGTTGGTCACCCAGATCAGCCACCTGCTGGATCTCCTTGATCTAGTTCGCTGGCCCCGAGCCGGATATTTCCAGCCGTTGGGCACCGTCTGCCCCAGGGCATTCACGCCGAAAATCCGGCGCTCACTAGCTCTATTCTATCGTGAAAGCCCCAAAAACCCACATTTTACGGCCTCAACCCACTTTTCGGGGGAAAGTCACTTTTTTGCTTTCGGCGCGTCAGACGCAAATTTTTTCCGGAGGGCGCGAATAGGGCTGGAGAAAGCGCGGGAGACGCCCCGAAAAGACACGCGTGGAGTTAGAAGAGATGGGGAGCAGCCTCGAAAAGACCTGAGTATCGTTGTGAGACAGATGAGAAAGAACCGGGGAAAATGCCAGCACTGCGACATTTCAGGGAAATAGCGATGCTATTTAGGATCCATGATCCGGTATCCCAGCCCGCGCACCGTCACGATAATTTTGGGCGAGTGCGGGTCGTCCTCAATCTTGGAGCGCAGCCGTTTTACGTGCACGTCCAAGGTCTTGGGATCTCCGAACCAGTTTTCACCCCACACCCTGTCCATGACCTGTCCACGAGTGAGCACTCGTTCGGGGTTACGTAAGAAATATTCCAACAGTTCAAACTCGCGTAGCGGTAGCTCTTTTAGTTCGCCATGTACCCGCACTTCGTGCCGGTCTACGTCCATAGTGACTGGTCCGACTTCCAGCAGGTTTCCTACTTCAGGAAGATCTTGGGTGCGGCGCAAAACTGCGGTGATTCGCGCCAGGAGTTCCCGGAAACGATAGGGCTTAGTCACGTAATCATCTGCGCCCAGTTCCAAACCGATAACCACATCAACCACGTCATCTTTAGCGGTAACCATAATGATGGGGGTGTCGTAGTTTTCACGCACCTGGCGGCAAACCTCGGTTCCGGGAAGCCCTGGGAGCATCAAATCCAATAGAATCAGGTCGACATGGTTGGTTTTTACCGCCGATAGCGCCTGGTCACCATCGGCTACCCCGATTACCTCGTAACCCTCACGTTTGAGGGAGTATTCGAGAGGGCTGCGGTAGGCTTCCTCGTCCTCAACTACTAGTATCGTGGTCATTACTCTTCCTTTGTCAGAGCTATCTGATTAACTTGCGTGTCCTTGGGAGTGTGGCGCGGCAAAGTTATGGTGAAAGTGGCGCCCTCGCCTGGTTTAGAGTTCACGTGGATGGAGCCATTACGATCCGAAACCACATGTTTTACGATTGACAACCCCAGTCCAGTTCCGCCTGTAGAGCGAGAACGAGCGGGATCTACCCGGTAAAAGCGTTCAAAAATTCGTTTTTGGTCTTCCTCAGAAATCCCGATCCCATTATCAGCAACTTCGATAACCACATTGTCGTTTTCGCGCAGGGTGACATCTACCTGACCTCCGGGATTAGAATAGCGAATCGCGTTTTCCAACAGGTTTTGCAGGGCGGAAGTCAGCAGTTCCAAGTCGGCATAGACCAAGATATCTTCGCCCTGTGGGAAGTGGGTGTTCACTGTAATATTTGCGTCTTCCGCTGCGGTAGTCACCTGGTCGAGAGCATCGTTTATAGCTTCGATTACCAACATAGAACGCGGTTTAGCTGGCAAGCGCCCATCTTGCAAGCGCGCTAAGGAAATAATTTCATAAACCAGTTTGGTTAGTCGCCGTGATTCTTTAACTAGCTGGGTGGAAAAAGTCTCGACTGCTTGCACATCATCGGCATTATCGTGAATGGTTTCCGCCAGCAAGGAAATCGCTCCCACCGGGGTTTTTAGTTCATGGGAAGCGTTAACTACGAATTCGCGCCGCGTGGCATCAGCTTGGAGGACGCGGGTGCGATCCTCTAGCAAAACTAGGGTGTGCTGCGAGGAGATGGGAGCCACCCGCACTCTAACTGACCAGGGAACGGCGGCATCCGGATGCACCAGATCATATTCCTTTTCTACGATTCGTCCAGACGCGCGAGCCTTATCAATCTGGTCTAGCAGTTGCTCATATTCGATTTTTCCATTGTGGAACAGGGGAATTAGCCGCGCTAACTGCGAGCTATAGGCGAATGAATTATCGGGATTAAGCACCACCGAGGCTTCCGGGAGGGCGTCAAGGATCGGGGAGAGATCTTCAACTCTCCAGCCGGAGCCATCCCAATGCGGCTGCTCGCTTTGGCTCTCCATACTTAACATTTTAAGGGAGTCAATCTCTGAGAAACTAATTACACTGACTGTGTTAACCAAACGTTTACCGTGGGTAACAGTTATTCCATCTCCAAAAGGTAAAAGACATTCTCCTGTCCTTTGCTGCTACCCGGTTCCTAGTTTGGCAACCGTCTGTTGGCACCCGCTAAAACCCGCTACCATTCCTTAACCAAAACGCCCCGCAATATAGTTTTCGGTCACCTTTTCATGGGGGGTGAGGAAGACGGATTCGGTAGGTCCGATTTCGACTAGTTTTCCGGGTTGACGCGGCCCGGAAATATTGAAGAATGCGGTCTGGTCAGAGATTCGCGCCGCCTGCTGCATATTGTGGGTAACAATCACAATCGTGTAGGTCTCTTTCAACTGGGTAATCAGATCCTCAATCGCCAAGGTGGAGATGGGATCAAGTGCCGAGCAAGGCTCATCCATCAAAAGTACCTCTGGTTTAACCGCAATTGCCCGTGCAATACACAGGCGTTGCTGCTGTCCACCAGATAGGGAAGCCCCCGGTTTATCTAGACGGTCTTTGACTTCTTCCCACAGGTTCGCTCCTTTTAGGGATTCTTCTACAATCTGATCGCCCTCGGATTTACTGATTTTCACCCGATTCAGTTGCAAGCCGGCGAGCACATTGTTCTTAATCGACATAGTGGGGAACGGGTTTGGGCGCTGGAACACCATCCCAATCATCCTCCGCACCTCCACCTGATCCACATCTTTGCCGTAGAGGTTATCGCCGTTCAGGAGTACTTCGCCTTCGATGCGTCCTCCGGGAGTAACTTCATGCATCCGGTTCAAAGTGCGCAGCACCGTGGATTTACCACACCCAGACGGCCCAATCAGCGAAGTTACCGTTTGGGTTTCAATCGTCATATTTACGTCCTCTACGGCTTTAAAATCTCCGTAGTAAACGTCTAAGTGCTTTGTTTCTAAACAAATTGCCATTTTCTCTTCCTATCTGCTTTTGCTTCTTGCAGCCCTGCTCCCGGCGAGGGCGAGTTAACTATTTTCCAATCGAGAGTTTTTTGGCTACGAACCTGGCTCCCAGATTCAAAACCAATACCGCGAATACCAGTACCAAGGCCGCGCCCCAGGCGCGATCCACATTGATAGTGGGGTTACAGTTGACCGCGTGGGCGGCACACGAAACTGTGGAGGTGGATTGCTGGAAAATATAGACCGGCAGAGTCTCCATGCGACCGGAAAAAACATTGTTGTTAATC
>NZ_CABTZZ010000055.1 GCF_902489465.1 uncultured Varibaculum sp.
AACAATGATTTCGCGAGCCCCGCAGGTAGAAAGCCTCTCAGCGGCAGGCGGAGAAAGCCCCCCGTGCGTGGCCGCCACAATCACATCTTTCGCCCCCGAATGTAGTAGCACTTTCACCGCTTCCGCGATAGTGCCGCCAGTATCGATCAGGTCGTCAACCAGAACGCAGGTGCGTCCCTCAACCGTACCTACTACCCGGTGAGCTACCGCCACATTGGGACGGGTGGTATCCCGAGTCTTATGTACGAAAGCTAGTTCGCAGCCTCCCAGCTTATTAGCCCACTTTTCTGCTACCCGAATACGCCCGGCATCGGGAGAAACAATCGTCAGATTGGTTTGATCCACCCGCCGTTTAACATAATCAATCAGTACCGGCTGTGCATAAAGGTGATCCCACGGGCCATCAAAGAATCCCTGCTCCTGGGCGGCGTGCAGGTCGACACTCATCAACCGGTCAGCACCAGCAGTTTTAAATAGGTCTGCAATTAGGCGGGCAGAGATTGGTTCGCGGCCTTGATGCTTCTTATCTTGCCGCGCGTAGGGGAAGAAGGGTGCAACTACGGTAATGCGCGCTGCCGATGCCCGTTTGAGGGCATCCACCATAATCATCTGTTCCATTACCCACTTGTTCAAAGGTGCGGTATGGGATTGCACCACGTAGCAGTCCGCCCCGCGGACTGACTCTGAGAAGCGTACGTAAATCTCGCCATTGGCAAAGTCGTAGGCAACGGTCGGTAGCACTTCGGTATGGAGCTCTTCGGCGATTCCTTGGGCAAGTTCGGGGTATGCCCGTCCCGGTACAATCAGAAGGTGTTTTTGACCTGCAGATTTAATCCCCGTCATTACGTGTTACCTTTCATTTTCGGCGAGAATTCGCCATACCGTTATTTTGATTGTACAAGTCCTCATGAGTCTTAGAGATTAGTTTCGCAACTGTGGTTGGAACCGCTGGCAAGATTAACTGCCCGTAAATCGCAGCGACGCACCCGCGCGCCCTCCCCAACTTTTACGTCGGTGAGGGAAGTAAACGGCCCGATCTCCGCTCCGGTAGCAATAACCGTGTTTCCATGCAAATCACATCCGGGCAAAACCAGAGCATCAGCAGCAATTTTGACGCTTTTTTCAATCCAAGTGGTTTCGGGGTCAACGATGCTTACCCCCTCTTTCATCAGCTGGTTGAGGATCCGCCGGTTATATTCGCGGTGTAATCCGGCTAGCTGAGCCCGGTCATTACACCCCTCGGCCTGCATATAATCGGTGATCAGATAGGCTCCTGCCCGCCCATTACTAGCCGCTAGGGCGATGGTGTCAGTAAGGTACACCTCTCCTTGATCATTATCGGTACCTAGACCAGAAAGCGCCTGATTTAAGAACTGGGCGTCGAAGGCATAGATCCCGGCATTAATTTCTCGGATACCCCGCTGGTCTTCTTGGCAGTCACGATCTTCGACAATGGCGGTGACTGTGCCCGAATCGGAGCGGATTACCCTCCCGTATCCTCTGGGGTCTGGTACCTGGGTGGTTAGTATCGTCACCTGATTGCCGGATAGCTGGTGGTTTTCCAGCAATTCTTCCAGGGTAGAGCTTTCCAGCAGGGGCACATCACCCGAAGTGATAACCACGGTTCCTGCCAGTTCACCTTGCTGCGCCAATTTATCGAGAGCGCATTGCACCGCCCGCCCGGTTCCCGGAATTTCGTCTTGATCAGCTAAAACTGCCTGTGGATAATTCTGGTTAACATACTGGGCAACCGCCTGACGTTCATGGCGGATTACTACACATAACCAGGTAGGATCTAAAGCAGCAACCGCATCCAGAGCATGCCCCAATAGCGCTTTGCCTGCCAAGGGGTGCAAAACTTTAGGACGCGCAGATTTCATCCGAGTACCTTTACCAGCTGCTAAAACAATCGCTGCAGACGGCGTATTTTCCACGATTTGACCCCTTACAGGTAGCCGGATTGGAAATAGTAGGCACCCGAAATGCCAGTTCCGCCCCCAGGATTCGAACCCGGCTCTCAAGGCACCAAAAGCCCGCGTGTTACCTATACACCAGGGCGGAATACTTCCTCTATCTTACACATTCGAAAAAGTTTCCTAAAACCGTGCCTCTTCCCCTTGGGTTTTTCCTGATTACCTCGTTGATCTTTTTGTCACACCAGCTCTGGGAAGTAACTCCACGCCAGCAGTAAAAGCGAACACTAACCAGCGTTAAAACCCCAGGGAGCGAAAAGAAAAAACGAGGCATAAGCACACAATTTCTGTGGCCAGATCCATATTTTAGGTAAACCTAACTTCGTGACCATATTCATGACAATCAGGCATAGACCATTGTCTCGACTTCAAGTAAACTTAGCTTGTGATTTCACAGAATAATTCCTCCGATGCCACTGACGAAGTAGACCGCATCGTTCTTGCTTGGCAGATTGAGCGTCCCGATCTGGATGTATCTCCTATGGAGGTTTATTCGCGAGTTGCGCGTCTGGCTCGCCACTTGGATTTGGCGCGTAAAGAAGCCTTCAACACTCAAGGTATGGAACCGTGGGAGTTCGACGTTTTGTCAGTGCTGCGCCGCGCCGCCGCCCCCTATTCTTTAACCCCAGGCACTTTGTTGCAGGAACTCTTGGTTTCTTCCGGCACGATGACTAACCGGATTGATCGCCTAGAAAAAAAGGGGCTAGTCAAACGCACCCCTTCCCCGCATGATCGCCGGGCGGTGCTGGTAACTCTTACCGATGAGGGAGTTACGCGGGTGGATTCGGCGCTCAAGGAACTGCTGCAGCGTGAGTCAGAGTTAGTAGCTCCCTTGAACGAGGACGAAAGGAAAGAATTATCTGGCCTGTTGCGGCGGTTACTGCTACCTTTCGAGGGCACCCCGGTGCGCCCGCTGCGCTAAGCCGTCGGCGTTTAACTACCGCTCCCCCACAGACTGTTTCTAGCTACCAACTGGGGACTACCCTGGACAACCCGGCTTATTCCAAACTTTCTGACAGGCGCAACCAGGCCTCTTCTAGCTCTTCGGCCTCACTAACTAATTGGCCGCGGCGCTGATTAAGCTTTTGCAAGTGCTCTAATCCTTCCGGGGAAGTATCGGCAGCTCCTTCGGTTAACTGATGATCTAATTGTTTGAGCTGTTGTTGCAGCTTATCCAGTTTCTTTTCAGTCGCCGAAAGCTCTTTGCGTGCCCGATAAATCTCAGCCCCGCTTTTTTGTGGCGGTTTGTTAGTTGTCGCGTTATCCGCAACGCTAGTTTTATTTGCGCTAGTCCCCTTACCTGTGCCTGCGGATTTCTGGGCAGTGGCTCGCAGCCGCAAATACTCTTCCACTCCCCCAGGTAACGCCGCTAAAGTACCGTCTGCCAGCAGCGCCACTTGGGAA
Source organism: uncultured Varibaculum sp. (assembly GCF_902489465.1). Lineage (GTDB taxonomy): Bacteria > Actinomycetota > Actinomycetes > Actinomycetales > Actinomycetaceae > Varibaculum. The sequence goes on from NZ_CABTZZ010000055.1 coordinate 3,378, forward strand.
TCGGTCACCCTTTGCAGCAGGTAGCGGTCGTGACTGACCACCACCAGCGTGCCGGGGAAAGAATCGAGCAGATCCTCTAACTGCGCCAAAGTGTCGGTATCCAGGTCGTTAGTGGGCTCATCCAGGATCAGCACATTAGGTTCTGCCAGCAGCTGGGAGACGATCTGCAACCGTCGCATTTCTCCCCCGGAGAGATCACTTACCCGCGTCCAGGCACGCTCTTTACTAAATCCCAGCTTTTCTACCAGTTTGGCGGCAGTTATTTCTTGTTCCCCCCACTGGATTCGCTCTTTAATCTGGGAAATTGCCTCCACGACTCGTAAATCGGGATTCATACCGCGGATTTGGGGAATCTGCTCCAAGGTGGCCAGTTGTACGGTTTTTCCGCGTTTAACCTTGCCCGCGGTAGGGGTGAGTTCTCCGCTCATTATCCCCAGCAAAGTGGATTTACCCGCGCCGTTAACCCCGATTACGCCTACGCGTTGACCAGGATTTAGTCGCCAAGTAACCCGATCCAAAATTTTTCGCTTTGATCCGGGATAGGAAAAAGATACGTCCTCTAGTTCGATCACCCGCTTGCCCAGGCGTGCCGAGGCCAAGCGCACTAACTCTACGCTGTCGCGCAGCGGGGGAACATCACTAATCAAGGCTTCAGCGGCCTCAATCCGGAACTTCGGTTTGGAGGTACGCGCCGGGGCTCCCCGACGCAGCCAGGCTAACTCTTTGCGCAACTGGTTTTGGCGTTTTTCTTCCGCCACTTGGGCTTGTCTGGCGCGCTCCATTCGGGCAAGCACATAGGCAGCATAGGAGCCTTCATATTCCTCCACGTGTCCGGGAATCTGCTCCCTGCCATATCCGGGATCAACTCCGGGAACCACCTCCCAAATCCGGTTACAAACTGCATCCAAAAACCAACGGTCGTGGGTAACCACCACTAGCGCTCTGTTTGCGGATCCGACACGGTTATTGAGGTAGTCAGCCAGCCAAGCTACCCCTTCCACATCTAAATGGTTAGTGGGTTCATCTAAAGCCAAAATGGGGGCATCTTTGCCCAGGGTACGCGCCAAGGCTACCCGCCGTTCTTGTCCCCCAGACAATTCCCCACATTTGGTCGCCAAATCTATATCCGGCAGGATCCCCTCATCGATTTGACGCAATTGGGACTGGGATGCCCATTGATAGTCGGGTATATTGCCGTGAACTGCCTGTTTCACTGTCAGCTCGGGGTCGAGCCTTTCTTGTTGAGAAAGGCTCGCAAACCTTACCTCGGGCGCATAGGTAACACTGCCACTATCGGGTTCTTGAGTTCCGCTAAGCAGACGCAATAGCGTCGATTTTCCCGCTCCATTAGGACCTAGAATCCCGATGCGATCCCCAGGAGACAAGCTGACAGTTATTCCCTCCAGTAGACGGCGCGGTCCGGCCAGGGCGCCGGCTTCATGGGTTCCGGCTAGAAAAACGCTCACGTTAACCACTGCTTTCCAGGTATATCGGGGTCACCGGCACTAAAAGCCAGCGGCAGGGCATAGGCAACCTGTTCTAGCTGGGCGAGCTCAGAGGCCAACTTTTCTGCCTTCTCCACGGTTTCTACCAGACAGGCCACGCTGGGGCCAGATCCAGATATAAATGGAATCGCCCCCTGTTGCTCTGCCGCCGCTATAGTTGCCTCTAGCTGCGGAATTAGCGTTATCGCTGGGGCTTGTAAATCGTTACGGATTAGCTTTGTGAGGGCGTCGAGGTCTCCGGCATACAGTGCCTCTAGCAGGGGGGTTATTTCCGGTAGCGTCGGCATTGGTGTCTGCGCGGCGCCCGCCTGGTCAAATTGTTTAAAAACTTGCGGGGTAGGCAGAGTTTGCGGGGAAACCGCCACCACCAGGGGTAAGGGTTTTGCTGGCGGCAGGGGGGTAATCCGATCACCGCGCCGATCCGCGAAACAGGTTCCTCCATAGAGCCCAAAAGGTACGTCTGCACCCAGGCCGGCACCCAGTTCAGCTAATTCCTCTCGGCCGAGCCCGGCTTGCAACACCTGGTTAGCGGCGAGCAACGCTGCCGCGCAATCCGCGGATCCTCCCGCCATACCGGCTGCTACCGGCACCTGTTTTGTCACCTCGATTCGAGCTCCACCTTGGTAACCACAACGGGCGGCTACCAGTATAAACGCTCGGGTAGCGAGGTTGTTAAGCGGATCTAGGTCAGCAAGCGCCTCTTGGTCACGTCCGGGATGGTATCCCACAGCGCCCGGCGGAGCGCTAAAGGAAACTTCCAGATCAATACCGGTAGGCTGCAGAGTTATTTCTACGGTTTCTTTTAGACTGACGCCTTGAAATACCGTGGAGAGCCGGTGATATCCCGCTACTGATTCTCCGCAGGCCAAAAAAAGATTTATTTTACCGTTAGCGCTGGCGGTAGCGGTTTCCTGTTTGGCGTTACCGTCGCAACCAGGCGCGTCGCAAGCGGCGGGTAATACTTCTGCAGGGATTTGCTCGCCGGGAGTTGTCACGCTTTCCGGCAAATTTTCAAAACCTGCAAGCAGCGCCTTCCGCAGCCGGGTGAGTGCCACAAAATCCTTAATCTCCAGGTTTTCAGCGCGCTGGGTAGGATCGATTCCGCCGGCTTTTAGCAGGGGAACCGCCGCTAAGGGCTGAGCCCAAGTTTTGAGACCTGCCCTCAGCATCTTGCGCCGGGAAGCAAATGCCTGGTCGATCAGATTGAAAACTGCTTCCCGCTCAGCTGCTTGGGGCGCTATTAACCACGCCGGTTTCCCTAACGCTGCCTCACTCGGACTGTTCGCGGTCTTTTTAACTCCTGGGGAGGGGAAATAGGGTTGGGTTTTTCGAGTAATTTCTACCAGCGCCGAATCCACATTCGGTTGCGGATAAAAAACACGCCGCGAAATATCGGATCCCATCCGTGCCTGGCCGTACCAGGCAATTTTCACGCTCGGCACCCCGTAGATCTTTGTGCCGGGGCGGGCACAAAGACGCTGGGCTACTTCCTTTTGCACCATCACTAAGGCGCGTTCAATGCTGGGGAAAGTCGCAAATAAATGCAGCAACACGGGCACTGCTACGTTATAGGGCAAATTAGATACCAAAACCGTGGGAGAAAAATCTCTACTCGAGATGGAGGACGCAACCGAGATACTGCCCCCGCGTTCATTTCCAGCGCCCTGCGCGTCCTCGGAAATACTAGTTAATCCTTCTAAATCTGCCGGGAGTAGTTTTAACGCATCTTTTTGCATCAAGTACAGGTTATTGGCAGCGCCCGGGGCATGAGCGCATATGGTTGCCGGTAAGAAACTGGCGAGCCGTGAATCGATCTCGCAGGCCACTACCTGGGCTTCGGCTTCTAGCAGACCTAAAGTTAACGATCCTAATCCCGGGCCAACTTCCAGTACTTGTTCACCAGGTTGGATGCCCGCTTCCCGTACGATCTTGCGGATAGCGCTAGGCTCAGTAACAAAGTTTTGTCCCAACTGTTTGGTTGGACGGATATTAAGCTTGCGGCACAGCTGATGGATTACGCTGGCGGTCAGCAAGTTAACGGGGAGGTTTTTTTCCACCCCTCTAGCTTACTAGTACCAGTTGACCCGTTCTGAATGCTGCCAGGCACCGCAGGGGTCACCGTAACGTCCCGCGATATAACCTAGTCCCCACTCGATCTGTGTGGCGGCGTTCGTACGCCAATCGGCACCGGCAGAAGCCATTTTGCCTCCTGGTAGAGCCTGGGGAATCCCGTAGGCACCGGAACTGGAATTCCGCGCGGCCGCATTCCATCCCGATTCCCGGTTCCATAGTTTAACTAGGCAGGTGAACTGCCCTTCAGACCATCCGCGAGCAATCACCTTTTCATGGGCGATCTCTTGCGCCTGACCTGCAGGTACTACCGAACCATACGCTTCAGATTCCGAGGTTTCTTCGGGCCCAACCCGCACTATCTTCGGCTCGGCTTTAACCAGGGTAGTTACTTGCTCTGGCGATTGGAAGGCCACGGCTCCATCAACTTTTTCGACGAAAGTACTTTTCGCAGTGACTTCTTCTTTGCCTTCATCCTCTACGACTTTGGTTCCGGGCGCTAAGGTTTGGTCGGCTACTTCTTTAACGGGAGGAGCTGAAACCTGCTCTTGCTTAGTGATCCCCCGCTCCACGCGAGAAACCTTTATGGTGGCTGCATTAGAGCTGGTTTCTTCCACCACTACCCGATCCAGAGCTGCCAATTCAATCCCGGCGGCCTGCGCCGCTACCCGCGGATCTGCGCCCTCTTGGTAGGCACCGCCCACTTCCTTGCCGTCAACCCGGAAAGTTGCTTTTAGCTTGGGAGAGTCGTGGTTGTCTACTCCCCAATCAATCTTCGCATCCTTAGTTCCTTGCAACACCACCGGGCGAGCATGCACAATTTTTATCTTTTGGTTACGAGACATCTGAGTGTCGAGGGCGGGAACCACCTGGTCGTATTGACCAACTTTGATTCCCATATCCGAAACCACCTGCTCCACAGTCCGATTCATGGTTTGTACTTGGCGGCTAGCTCCGTCAACCGTAACCGTGACCGTCTTGTATTCACTGGCCACGGCGATGCCCCCACCCAAGACAATGGCGACGGCGATACCAGCAAAGATCGCCGTCATTTTCGCGCTGGTGCGTCGATGTTTCCTGCTCACGTGGTTCCTCACTGTGTCGCTGGTACCGATGACTCGGTAATATTTCTAATTTCCCTCTAACTGTAACCTGATCGTTATAAAATTACTACCTGTTTGTGACCTACAGCTAGTGGCCGACTACCGGTTATTCTAGTACCCCCGCCCAGGTTTGTGAAGATGCTTTAACTATCCGTTAATCAGCGAAAGCTGCGACTGCCTCGCCATATACCTCGCGGGTATTATTTACCAGCTGCCACGCCATATCAATTTCGGTAAAACCAGTGATCTCTGCCAGTTTACGCACTGTCCACACCGTCATATAGGAGGCATTCGGCTGCCCGCGATGTGGATGGGGCGTTAAATAGGGGGCATCGGTTTCTACCAGCAAAAGTGAAGGAGGCATCACCCGCGCCGCCTCGCGTAGCCACTCATTGGCGTTATAGGTAACCGGTCCGGCAATCGAGGCATACCAACCATTGTCCGCTAACACCTGCGCAAT
>NZ_CABTZZ010000056.1 GCF_902489465.1 uncultured Varibaculum sp.
AGCTCCGGCAGGAGTTGCTCCACGGCCCCGCCCCAACCGGCTCACCCCCCTGGGGGGGGGAGAAACTCTTTCCTCCCCCCCGCCGGCTAGGGTGGAGCCGTAAAAGATGCGAGAGGGGGCTTGAGTCGAGCGAAGCGAGAATCACCGGGGTCCCCCGAGCGCTTTTACGGCCCGACCCGCCCGCGGTAGGTTATTTGCGCTTTTCTAGACAGTGCAGGCCGAGTAGGGTTTTTAGCTGGCCGGCTAAACCGGAGCCGCGATTTACCCGCAAATCATCACCCAACTGCACGATAGTTACTCCTTTAGAGCCACGCAGATGCATCCGAACTTCGCTTTGTCCCGGACTGGAACCCAAGATGTCTCGCAATTGCTCCGCCACCTCCTCGGTAAGGCGATTGGCGGCGATATAGATATTTAACGGGCCGTTGGAGACTTGGCTAATATCGGGCAACGTCATTTCTTGCGCATAGAGGGAAGCTTCTTCGTCACGTATCCGTACCCGCCCGCGCACACTCACGATTTCATCCGTCACCAAATCTTGGGAGTACTTCTGGTAGGTCTGCGGGAAAAATAGCACATCGGTGGAACCAGAAATATCTTCGATAGTGGCGATCGCCCACAGGTTCCCGTCTCGCTTGGTGGTTTTACTTTGCACCGCAGTGATCAGGCCACATATTTGAATCTGTTGGCCATCCCGGACTCCATCTTCGGTAGAAAGATCCACGATTTCAGTGTCGCTATTGTGGGCAAGAATCGTCTCTATCCCCTGCAAGGGGTGGTCAGAAACATAAAGCCCCAACATGTCGCGTTCAAATTTTAGTTTTTGTTGTTTATCCCATTCGGGAAGATCGGGGATTTGCACGGTGAAAGTAACTCCTTCATCGGCATCCATCATCCCGAAGAGGTCTTCTTGCCCCATGGCAGCGTTGCGTTTCACGTCAATTACGGAGTCTACGGCCTCGATATGGATAGCTTCGAGCGGACGGCGAGCGTGCCCTAAGGAATCGAAAGCTCCGGCTTTAATCAAGGATTCCACTACCCGTTTATTGCAAACCTCGATGGGTACTTTGTCCAGGAAATCGTGGAAGGAAGTGTAGTCACCTTTTTCTTTACGGGTTTTCACGATTTCAGCTACCACGTTGATACCGACGTTGCGGACCGCTGATAGACCGAAACGTATAGACTCTCCCACCGCCGTGAAATCTGAGGCGGAGGCATTCACGTCCGGCGGGAGTACCGCAATATTCATGCGGCGACATTCCCGCAGGTACAGGGCTAGTTTATCTTTATTGTCTTTGGTGGAGGTAAGCAGTGCCGCCATATATTCGGTGGGATAGTTGGCTTTTAGATACGCCGTCCAATAGGAAACTAACCCGTAGGCAGCCGAGTGCGATTTGTTGAACGCGTAGGAGGAAAATGGCACCAGGATTTCCCATAGTTTACTGACCGCGTCCTCGGGGTATCCGCGCTCTATCATCCCATCGTGGAAGCGCGAATATTGTTTATCCATCTCCTTTTTCTTTTTCTTACCCATAGCGCGGCGCAAAATATCTGCCTGTCCCAGGGAATAACCGGCGACCTTTTGGGCGATTGCCATTACCTGTTCTTGGTAGACGATGAGGCCGTAGGTTTCGTCCAAAATATCGGCGAGGGCTTCGGAGAGGGCGGGATGAATAGGCTCGATTTCTTGGCGCCCATTTTTTCGCAAAGCATAGTTGGTGTGCGAGTTCGCCCCCATAGGGCCAGGACGGTAGAGGGCACCGACCGCGGAAATATCGGAGAACTCGGTGGGTTTCATCAGCCGCATCAGCGACCTCATTCCCGCAGAATCCAGCTGAAATACCCCCAGGGTTTCTGCCCGGGAAAGTAGCTCGTAAGTGGGGCGGTTATCTAGGGGAACTTGCTCTAAATCCAGGGGTTCTTTCCCATTAGCCACGATATTGTCGAGGGCGTCCGAGATGACGGTCAGGTTACGCAGCCCCAGGAAGTCCATTTTCAACAGTCCCAAGGTTTCGCAGGTGGGATAGTCAAATTGGGTGATGATTGCCCCGTCAGCCAGGCGTTTCATCATCGGTACGATATCGGTTAAATCATGACTGGACATGATCACCGCGCAGGCATGCACTCCCCATTGGCGGGTGATGCCCTCTAGGCCTTGCGCCATTTTGATGACTGGCTTTACTTCGCCTGCGTTATCGGAAACGTATTGGCGAAACTCGCTGGCTTCCCCGTAGCGCGGATGCTTCTCATCGTAGATTCCCGAGAGCGGGATATCTTTACCCATAATCGCGGGCGGCATTTTCTTGGTGAGCTGATCGCCCAAAGCATAGGGCTTATCCATGATCCGGCAGGAGTCTTTTAGCGCCTGTTTAGCTTTGATTTTGCCGTAGGTGACTACCTGTGCGACCCGGTCTTTCCCGTATTTTTCGGTCACGTAATCGATGACTTCTCCGCGCCGGCGCTCATCGAAGTCTACGTCAATATCGGGCATAGATACCCGCTCGGGATTGAGGAAACGTTCGAACATTAACCCATGTTCGAGGGGGTCGAGTTCGGTTATCCCCATCGCGTAGGCCACGATGGATCCGGCTCCCGATCCGCGCCCCGGCCCTACCCGGATTCCTTGCGCTTTCGCCCAGTTAATATAGTCGGCTACTACCAGGAAGTATCCAGGGAATCCCATCTGGGTGATGATCCCGCACTCGTAGTCGGCTTGTTTTTGGGATTTTTCGGGGATGCCTTGCGGGTAACGCCGGTGCAGGCCGCGTTGGACTTCTTTTACGAACCAGCTGGTGGTATCCTCTCCGGCCGGTACTTCAAACTGGGGCATATAGTCGGCGCCCTCGGCGGTGGTTTTGAAATGTACTTCGCACATTTCCGCGATTTTCAGGGTGTTATCGCAGGCTTCAGGGAATTCGGAGAAGAGTTCACGCATCTGCTCTGCCGTTTTCAGGTAATATCCGGATCCTTCGAAACGGAAACGGTCAGCATCATTTAGACGTGACCCCGAGTTGATACACAGCAGAGCATCTTGGGTGGGTTGGTCACTTTCGAGAACATAGTGGGAGTCGTTGGTAGCTACCAGGGGGGCATCGATAACTTTTGCTAGTTTAAGTAGCTCGTTGCGCACCCGCCGTTCGATTCGCAGTCCATGATCCATCAGTTCGATAAAGAAGTTTTCTTTACCGAAAATATCTTGTAGTTCCCCAGCGGCTTTTTTGGCTTCTTCCCATTGCCCTAGGCGCAGACGGGTTTGGATTTCTCCCGAGGGGCATCCGCTGGTGCCAATCAGTCCGGTGGAGTATCGTTCCAACAGATCTCGGTCGGCTCGTGGCCATTTTTGCATCTGTCCATCGATGGAGGCTAGAGAGCCTAAACGAAACAGGTTATGCATCCCCTCGGTAGTGCGCGATAGCAGGGTCATATGGGTGTAGGCGCCGCGTGCCGATACGTCATCTGCCCGCTGGCTTTCTTCTCCCCAACGCTGCCGAGTTTGATCAAAGCGAGAGGTACCGGGGGTGATATAGGCTTCGAGACCAACTATGGGTTTAACGCCAGCATCGGTGGCGGCTTTATAAAACTCGTATGCACCGAACAGGTATCCATGATCGGTAATAGCTACGGCTGGTTGACCGATTTCTACCGCCCGCTCCACTAGTTTTCCGATCCGGGCGGCACCATCCAACATGGAATAGTCAGTGTGAACATGAAGATGAACAAAATCATTCGCTGGCGCCATGTCCCCCAGTTTAGCTTGGCACTAACTTTGTTTCTTCCACGTGTGAAACTGCTCCCAATGCCGGTATTGGTTTCGCGAGGACGCACCTGGCGGGTTAGAGTTTATTCGTTGCGTTTAGCAGCGATGCGCCACTAGCTCAACTGGCTAGAGCATCTGACTCTTAATCAGAGGGTTCGGGGTTCGAGTCCCCGGTGGCGTACGAAAGTCGTTTTGGCTTTTACCTGCGCCACTAGCTCAACTGGCTAGAGCATCTGACTCTTAATCAGAGGGTTCGGGGTTCGAGTCCCCGGTGGCGTACCACTAATCGATTCCCAGTTCTTTACGCAAGCGAGCCACATGCCCTTTGGCGCGTACCCGATATTTCGCTAGCACCACTTTTCCGTCTTTACCTACTACTATGGTGGTGCGGATTGTTTTTTGGACAGTTTTAGATTACCGCCTCGTAGTGGTGTCTGTATTGCTTTATGGTTTATCTCCTTATCCCGGACTTTTTACTGTTTTAGGGACGAGGGTAAGGCCAACGACAGCCGCGATAATGATGGCTGGTAGAATCCATGTCCAGTCTGGGGAAATGTTTTCGGGTACTGCACGGCCGGCAACAACTGGTCTTAGCATTATTCGGCCGATAAGCGAACCAGCCACCACCGCGGCTAGATAGGGGGCTATTTGAGTTAAACGTATGGCTGCTAGTTTATGAGGCGGGTAACCGTAGTATCGCAGGATGCTAACTAGGGCGTGACTGTTTTTGGTGCTGATGGTGGTGCCGATATAGATAAGTAGTAGGCAGAGAGCAGTTTCGATGGACAGGATTAACCAGTTGATGATGTCTAGGGTTTGGCTGCTGGTGTCGAGAGGTTCTGATAAGGCCAGATCGGATGAGAGCTGTTGGGTCACAGATTTGAATTGTTGTTGCTGGTCTGCGGGGTAGTGTGAAAAGTCCGGGATGTATAGGCGTCTTTCTATCCCGATAGTAAATCCTTTATTGCTAAAGATTGGGTCTTGAGGGTTAGCTACCCAGCCAGGTAATTCTGCATAGTCGAGGCGTTCGTCTACCTTTTTGGGCAGTGTAACGGGAATGGTTTCTTCTGGCTTATCCAGATTGGGGCCAAAAATAACCAGGGCGTATTCGGCGGAGTCTTGGGTGTCGGCGAGTTCTGGAGAGATTTTTCCGGTTAGCTCTTTGCCGTTTTCGGATAGGACAAAGCCCACCAGTGTCATCCACTGGTTACACCTGTCGCTATTGGAGTTTTGATGGATGCAGGCTGCGTAGGCACCTTCTGCTACGCGCAAAGAGTGTTCTGATTTTTCCGGGAACCCAAACATGATGGCATGGGTCATGATCTGCGGGAAACGAGTTTTCAGATAGGTTACGTCTGCATCGTTAATAAACGAAACGGTAAGGTAACTGTTAGCGTTAGGTTTACCGATGGTGAGGGCTCTTTGCTGCATGGTAGCGTTAGTGACCCCGAGAGTGGCGAGGATGCAAAACAGACAGATGATTGGCCCGAGAATAAAACTATGTACGCTAGCGCGGTAGGCGGCTAGACGTAGAGGGGATTTATAAACGTAGAAGGGCAGCGCACATCCGAGCAGTGCAACCCCGATCCCGATTGCGGCTAGCGCAATGTAATACAAGACAGCGACATTTGAACTAGTTAAGAAGCTGCATAAAACTCCCACACTCAGCAACGTGAGACCTGCGATAAGCTCGGTTTTTAACTCGTGATTACTAGATTTAGATGCCCTAGTTTTAATTGAACGATAAGCGCTTAAATGAAGCGCAACCACATATACCGCTAGTACGCCCACGCAATAAGTGACTAGTTCGAGTAAAGCCCGATAATCGCCGCTTAGCGATACCGCATCCCAAACTTGTTCAAAACGAAGCGCAATCTGATCTCGCCAGGTAAATAGCGCCAAATAACCGCCTAAAGCTCCAAGAAGAACCCCGCTAAACAGGGACAGGAAAAGAGGTACGAGGCTAAGCCAGCTTGTTTTCAGGCTGCTAAAACCGGCTGCCAGGAGTGCCTGCCGCAATTTTGCAGTAGACCGTCGAAATGCTAAAAATCCTAGCAGTAGCACAATCCCGACAGTTGCGAGCAATAGATGGGAGATAATCAGAGCGTTTGCAACAAATCCTTGCTCTGCTGATTCCTGTGCATAGCGAATCGCGTAATCTAGCGAGATTTTACGCAATTCTCCGCGATCAAAGAGTGGTCGATAATTTGAATTAGCTATATCGGTGTTAGCTACCCAGTTGGTGACGTTAGCCGAGTCGGTTGAGGAATCCAGGCGGGTTGATATATAGACTTCTGACCGGCGCGCTGGTAAAACACTAATACCCACTACCTGAAAGCGCCTACTATCACAGGCAATCTCACCTCCCAGCCCAATAGGGCTGCGCGCGGCAAGGGACTGGGAAATTTCTACTTCATTATTAGTGGTGGCGCGTTTTCCTGTCAGTAAGCGTCCATAATCAAAGCCGGCTCCGGAACGCTTCCACTCCGCATCTGCCCTACTCTCACCATAGTCAAGCTGGCAGGTGGTGGTGATAACCGGCACCAGATTTTGAACAGCGCTCGTGGAGTTTAACAGTTGTTGGGCATTTTGGGTGGTAGCCCCGATACGGTAGGCAAACCCTCCATATGTGACTCGCGTATCCTCGGCTACCGTTTGACGATACACAGTGGCGATATTATTCAAAAAAATCGCGGTGAAAGACAGCGTAAGCAGACAAACAAAAAAGCCTACCACTAGCTTGAGGTTCGCTTTTACGCAGCCCCAGGTTAGGCGCCATCCCATAATCTCACCTCAGTAGGCTGTCGCAGGCGCGAGCTGTTTTTCACGCAAGCGATAATCGTTCACTTCCACTACCCGGTCAGCAAGCGCGGCTAAAGCAGGATCATGCGTGACTACCACTAAACAAACGTTTAACTCATGCGACAATTCACGCAGTAGAATACCGATTTCATGAGAGTTTTTCTCATCCAAAGCCCCGGTAGGTTCGTCTGCGAGCAAGACTTGTGGAGAATTAATCAAAGCCCGCGCAATTGCTACTCGCTGCGCTTCGCCTCCCGATAGATTATCTACCGGATACTCCGCTAAGTCTTTAACCCCAAGACGCTCTAAATACTCCAAAGCTAAAAGCGGATGGCTACGTAAGCTACCGGCTGCCTGCTGTGCTAGGCGCACGTTATCCACCACACTCAAAAAGGACACCAGTCGATAATCCTGATAAACCCGAGCCAACAAGCGTGAACGTAGCTCGCGTCGTGAATACGATTCGACGGGACGCCCAGCTAGCATAATCGTTCCGTAATCGGGAGCAAGGGAACCATCTAGCAAACTCAACAGAGTGGTTTTACCCGAGCCAGACGGTCCCATCACCGCATGAAACATTCCCGCATCAAAAGACGCAGTCATCTCGTCGAAAATAACCCGATCAACCCTAGCTCCTGGAAACTTAAACGAAACCTCAGAGCAAGAAATCATCGTGTTCATCTGTGTTACTCTTTTTGCGTCGTTGTAATGGGTCAAAAAGTGACCAAACCCATTTTCATTTCAGAATTTACTTTTACACCTGCAGTTGTGTCAAGGGATTTTAGCCCATGTTGTAAGGAGGTGAAAGCACGTGTCTGATAGCTCGTTTGGCCTGTATATTGGCCTGTAGAGTGAGCGGGAGTTTAAGCGCGCGATCACGGATATTAACCGCTCCATGCGAGTACTGGGTTCTAAACTCAAGCTGGTGACTTGTTCTTCCAGGTCTGTAGAGACCCGAGCGTAAGCTGCGACTTTCCGTTTGAACAATGGGTTACAGGCGGTAACGTTGTGGCCTGGTTTTTGGTAGCGGGTATAGCAGTAACGCTGCGCGCGTTCTTCAGGTTCATTATGAACAATATTGCCTTGGGGTTAGCTATCGGCACCGGAGTTGGGATTGCGCTAGGGGCAGGATTTACCGCAACAAAACGCCCCAAATAAGCTCAAAAACACTAGGACGCATCTACGAGCGGGCTTTCAACAACTGCTCCATAACCTCATCACCCGGGGCAGCACCCGAATAGTCAGTAGTGCAGTTAGCCCGGACAATCTCAAAAATCTCATACCAATACACATTCGCTTGTTTACCGAAACTTTGGCTCATCGCAACGAACGGGGAAGCGATAGCAGCCCCCGTGGTCGGGTGCTTGCCGAGCAAACCGAACTTGGAGATCGC
>NZ_CABTZZ010000057.1 GCF_902489465.1 uncultured Varibaculum sp.
GGGAGGCGTATTGGGTTACCAGTTCGTATTCGTCATCGCTAAAACGCTTGGTGGCCTGCCTTACCAGGTCTAGCAGTTTGGTTCTAGCTCTAGAAGGGCCAGGTTTAAGACTCATAGCGGCTAATAGTTCTGTTAGTCCGGTTAGGTGCTTGTTAGCTATCCAAATTTTCATGACGTATTCCTTTCTTGAATACAGCCTGGTTTAGGCAGTGTTGGTGGACATTGGTTGATACCCGGTGTTATGGAAGTAGGTCCAGGAGATGGTGCCATCTGCTTTGGAGGTTATGGTGCTGATCCATCCCTGGTTAAGCAGCCCGATGATCCCGTTTACCCGGCTCATAAGGTCTGAGAGCCGGTCGAAAAGTCGGGTCATGTTATAGAACGTGCCGTTGGTGACGATCATGACGTCATAGGTGTGGAATACTACTTTGGCTAGCTTTGTTGGCCCGACCCATCCTGGATGCGTGCCCCTATCGGTTAGTACACAATCTTCCAAGGTGACCGATCTGTTTTCGGTGGTATAGAACTTGTAACCATTCGTGCGCAGATCAGCCCCAAGGTGGATGCCAGCCGAATCATAAAACCTTCCCTTTGGGTCTAGGGTCAAACACGTGAAATAGTCCCCGTTTGGAGCGTCTTGGTAGGTCCAGGCAACATAGTCACCCTCGTTGGCTAGCGACGTGGAGATACCCTCTATTTCCTCATGATCCTTTTTATGGCCCCTGCCTAACTGTCCGATATATCGATTCCCGTACCAAAACTGCATCCCGGTACTAGCGATTTTTCCTTCCAGTTCCGAACCGTTATACCAAGAGATCTGGGTGGGGTTGATGCGAATATTACTTGTCCATCCGGCAAGACCAACCTGGATAGCGTTAGCGGAAAGCTTATCTGCCGTAATGGATGCCGCTCCGATCCGGTTGGCATCAAGCAGGCCAGTGGTGATCTTGCTGGCATCTATGTAAGCAATCTTCGCCGAGGTGATAGCAGCGTCGCGGATCATGACTGTTTGGATGTATCCTTTAGCAATCGTGAGCTTATCGCTAGTGATGCTCCCGGCGGCGATCCGCGCGGACGCTAGGGTACCGGTGGTTATTTTATCTGCTGACAGCTGAGAGATTTTAGCGTTAGTGATAGCCGCATCGGCAATCATTGCGGTACCGATTACGGCGTCATCTATTGAGGTTTGCCCACTGATGTGTACTTTTGCTGCATCAATCAGCACGGTTTCATTCGACAGATTGATTTGGGTAATAATCTCGGCTCTTTTAACTCTCAGGTTCACGTTGTCTGAAACCATCGTCAAGGAGGAGTTAATGTTTTTGGTTTCATCTGCTACCTGCACTTTGAACGCTTCTAGAGCATTTTTAGTGCTGGTAGCATCCTTGAGAGCTTTTTCGGCCTGAGCTTTTGCAGTCGCTGTATCGCTACTGGTTTTTACTAGCTCGCTTTGGGTTTGTTTAAGGCTTGCTTGGACTTGCTCAACGCTAGCGTTTGCTTGCGCGATCTGGGTTTTAGCTGCTTGCAGGTTCGCCGCCAGTTCGGCTCCGTTCAAATCGGTGGCAAGACTGACCCATCCGGGCTGACCAGTATCAGTAACGCGGTAGATCCAGATTCCTACTTGCTCACCATTGTCTTTAAACCACACATCCCCAAGCCGAGCTGATACAGGTTGGGTGGTGCCATAGTGGTTGGTGTTTTTCCCATCCGCGCTAGCTAGCGCAATACTTGCCACCTGCTGGGCTTGGATAGCCTCGCTGCGGGCAGCGGTGATGGTGTGGGTGATGTCGGTGAATTTAGGAGCGGTGCTACCTAGCTCAATGCTCATATATTCTTGGCCAAGCGGGTCGAAGTCATAAGCAACAACCCTGGTAGTAAGTGCCACGTTGAGGTCATCGTGACGTACGGTCACGATATCACCCAAGGCTAGGGTTTCTAACTCGCGCAGATCCGCGTATTCTTTGGCGCAGGCAAGGTCAACAAATGAAATCTTGTAGGCACAAGACGGCTGATCAACCAGGCCAAGTGCGTACTCGCTTTTAGCTAGGGCGCGCAGCCATGCGTGAGCTTGCTCTAGGGGAAGTTCGTCCTCACGCGGCTTCTCCGTATCCTTAATGGCTTTGACTTGCCCATAGCGGATTACCTTGATACGCGGGCAGATATAGTCGCTGATGCGAGGGCTGTCCACATACAGTTCGGGCAGGAGCAGACCGTCGTAACCAACCGGCAAAATCCGAGTAACTATCGTGGTGTAGTCCAGGCTCGATTCGTATCCGGACAGGTTCTTACGATCCCGAATAACCACGCCACGATTAGCACCTATGCGGGGTGCGTGGTGGATGTGCCAGTTATCGAAAGTAAGCTCGCCGCCCCAACGCGAAATAAAACTGTTGTCGCTGTCATCTAACAGAGCCGCGCTGAGTGGGGTTCTAACTATGCGGGCAGAGGATCGACGCGAGTTATCTGAACTGCTAGCGCTAAAACCGTGCGGGCTATTGGCTGCCCCTAGCAGCTGATCTAGGGCTTGTTTAGCGGTTTTGTTTACCACATAGGTGTCAGCGATAAGGTTGGCAGAAAGGTCATAAAACACGTGATGGGCAACTACTTCGAGCGTCCCGTCAAGGCTGGTGGTGACCTCGCTGATACGAAATCCTTGCCTACCGTTTATTCCTGGAACCGGGGCGGCCACGATGTTTTCTATTACCAACAGGTTCGCTGCTGGCCCCTCTACCGGGTAGGAAAACGTTAGGGAAAACTTGCCGTTTAGTTCCTGACTTACCATCGGGTCGATAACGTGGCGATCTAGCACCGCTAACCCACTGGCAGTAAAATCCCTAGCGCTACGATCATGAATCGTAATCATGGGTTATTCCTTTCTACAAGGTACGCCAGTTACCTTTAACTTCGATTCTTGAAATACCTGTGCCCAGCTCGATGTGGTTAGCACCAGGAGAAAGTTGCGGGAAGGGCCCCGAGATTCCATCGGTTTGGGTTTTACCTGCAACGTGGGTTACAAGCCGGGGACTATCGATAGTTAATTGCCCGCTAGGAGCAGAAACTATCAAAGCAGTATCGTTTATTTTTAGTTCTAACTCCCCGGTACCAAAAACAGTTATTACCGGATCGGAAGCTAAAAGACCAGGATTAATAATCGTGCCCGAAGCGCTTAAAGTTAGCTGTTTAAGCCCGGTTTCCAGGTAGGTAAACGGCTGGCAACAAAGCTCGGCTTCAAACATTACCCAAGTGGCCATCGACCCTAACGCTGGCGATATTTTGACGTGTTTAAGATACCTGAACATGCCAGGCTCACCGCTAAAACCAATCGTGTGGGCTCCAGTCAGCGCGTAGGCGGCTTTGCGGTATGCTTCCAGCCCGCCACGCACCGCTAGTTTCAAAGTTATTTCGCCATCTTGCCACCCTTTAAAGCGGGTAAGAGTACCGGCCCGCCCTGACACCTCAATATCATCTACGCCCATGGCGGCAGCTGGGATCTCTACAGGTGCGCAAAAACGCATACCCAGGCTTTTAGAGCTAACCTTATGGTCGAGAACAAACCCGTACATTGATTTACACCCCCGCAGCTAAAAGATTGGCTCGCCGAGATAGCCGTGATAGTTGCTGATCAATTTTGGGTGCGAGTTTGCCGACCAGCGTCCCATCACTTAAAACAACCTTGATATCCAAACCCTTAAGAATCCGGGCAGCTGTAGCATCTGCTACCCCTTGAACATCAACGCCGTGAGTTTTAGTTTCCTTTTCAGTTTGCGGTGTTTGGCCGGCTAGGGCAGGGGTCAGATCAGCGTTTGGCAAAGACAAATCCTTACTGACCTTGATAGGTACGTTAACCCCGTTAGTTAACTCGCCCATAGCATCCATGGTGTCTTTTGCCATGGTTGCTGCCGCATCGGCGGCCTTATGGCCGCGTGAGGTTATTGCTCCGGCTAGACCAGCAACTAGCATGTCACCAACCCACGCCATTTGCTTAGAAGGAGAATGGATACCGAAAAATCCGAGAATCCGATTCCAAATTGAAGACACCCAGTTAGAGACCCGGTTCCACAACCAGCCCGCTAGTGACTGAATACCCTGCCATAACCCAGAAACCAGGGATGCTCCAGCTGAGATCATCTGCCCGACCCCGCCCATCACTGCTCTAACAATGCCGTAAATAATCCTCGGGATAGCCGAAACGACAGTGCCGATAATGGTCGGTAAAGCCCGTATCAGGCTGGTTAATAGTTGGATGCCAGCTTGTACCAGAAGAGGGATAGCCCCACCAATAGCAGACAATATGGCAGAAATAATTTGAGGCAAAGCCGCCACAATCGCGTTAATAATAGTTGGTAACGCCCCAATAAGAGCCGTCAACAGTTGCACGCCCGCGTTAATCAACTGGGGGATTGCCTGGATGATCGCGCCAAGGATAGCGGTAATAATCAACGGTAAAGCCCCGGTGATAGCGGCAATAATTTCAGGCAAGGCACCAACCAGCGCGGTTAACAGCTGGATACCAGCCTCGATAATCTGAGGGATCGCCCCGATTACGAAAGAAATAATCGCACCAATCAACTCCGGCAAAGCCTCAACAAGCACCGGAATAGCCGCAATCAAACCCTCAGCAAGACCAATAATCAACTGCAGGGCTGCATCCAAAATAAGGGGCAAATTATCGATGAGCCCCTGGATCATGGTCATCAGCATTTCAACCGCCGCCGGGATCAGCTCCGGTAGAGCCTCGCCAATACCAGCAACCAAGGTGGCGATAATCTGAACCGCTGCCTCCAACAGACTCGGAAGTGCCTCAATGATTGCTTCCACCAATGCCACAATCAACGTCACGGCAGTCTCTGCCAAGGAAGGCAGAACAGCGATAATGCCCTCCAACAAAGAGGTGAGGATACTCATCCCGGTATCTACCACTTGCGGAAGCTGGCTAGAAATAAACTCCAGAGCCTCCTTCAAGATCTGCCCCAGGGTATCGATAAAGGCCGGGGCACCCCCGGTCTCGAACGCGCCGGTGAGTTCATCGACCCAACCATTAACCATCGGCATCACCGTGCCAGCCAAAGCCGTGGTCAAACCTCCAGCCAATAATCCTTTAAGGTTATCGACCCCGTCTTTGAGCGTAGCTAGTTGACCAGAGAAGGTTTTGGATTGGGCATCCATCGCCCCATAAAACCGGCCACCCTCACTTGTGGCACTAGCAAACGCATCCGCAACCATATCCGCACTGATCGCACCCTTAGCCATCTCTTCTTTAAGCTCACCGATACTTTTACCGGTCTTACGGGAAATCTCCTCTAAAGGGTTGAACCCCGCGTTAATCATCTGGTTCAAATCCTGACCAGTAAGCTTGCCAGTAGAACTCATTTGAGCAAACGCCAACGTGAGGGATTCGAACTTTCCAGCATCCCCCTGGCTGATATCACCTAACTGTTTGAGGCGTACCTGGGATTCTTCAGCGCTCATGCCGAACCCCATCAACGTTTGGGTAGCCTTGGCTAGATCCTCCATCCCAAACGGAGTACGAGCCGCTTCCAACTTGAGGTTATTAACCAGTTTCTGAGCCTTGGCTTGATCACCCAGCATCGTAGTAAACGAGGTAGTGTATTGCTCCATCCGGGCGTTATAGTCCAAGCCATCCTTCATCGCTGAGCCAAAGCCTTTAGCGATACCCGCGATGGCGTGCCCGATAGCTTTAACCCCACCAACAACAGCTTCCGCTGCCAGGCTGGCTTTAAGCACATCACCAAAAATGCGGGTCTTCGAACTGGTACCATCCATCTGCGAACCCAGCTCATCTACAGCATTTTCTAAGTGCCCAGTATCCTTAGCTGCAGTTTTCGCATCATCACCCGCACCATCAGCCTCATCAGCAAACTTAGAAAGAGCAGAATTATTCTCTTTAAGCTCACCCTCAAGACCATTCAAAGTCGCCTGGGCATTATTGAGCTGAATCTGCCAATTCTTCGTCCGAGAATCATTTTCCCCAAAACTGGTAGCAGAGTTATCAAGAGCACTCTTAAGAGTCTGGATCTTGGCTTTTTGCGCCTCAATCTCTTTGCCCAAAACCTGGTTACGAGCCGTAAGCGCTGAAGCAGACTTATCATTGTTATCGAACTGAGAAGCCACCAACTTCATCTCAGATCCCAAAACCCGCATCTCACGATTAATATCCGTGATCGCGCGCTTAAACTCCCGCTCACCCTCAAGGCCAATCTTCAAACCAAAAGACGAATCAGCCATGATTTATTCCTTAATATTGAGTTGCATATAGTTTTTAGGAGAGAAAAATGACAGAAGCGATCAAGAATCAGATTGATTTCGATGTGCGCGCATTTGCTGAAATGCTGACGGAGTTGCCGGCTAGGACGCCCATTGCGTCGTGTTTTGAAGACGCTGACCCGCAGAAGGACGGACATTGGTGGGCATCTCAGCGCGAGCACATGATCTTTTTCTTCATGGATAGGCTCTATCCCGAGGTGCACTATAGGAAGAACCTTGCACCCAGGAAGGTCAACTTGTCAGCACGCAAGGCTTATAATTTGATTCACCATGCGGAAGCACTTGTATGGATCGCAGAAGCGCTCCACGTTCTTCCTGACGACAAACTGGAATCCTTATGTTGCGATGCACTCAAGATCGACCGTATTAAGCGTCCAAAGTTCTTTAGAGACGGGGAATTGGGCTGGGATGTGGTCGCCCATCATGCACGACATCGACCTGAACTTCTAGGAAGAGAACAGGCTTCGTCCGTTCTGAAAGAGAGCAGCGATAAGATTAACTGTTCTAAACTCCTGCTGGTATCACATCATCAATAAACCAGATGCGTTTCGGCTGGGCTCTGCCTGTTTCGATGCGCCAGCAGTCCACCAGATCTAATAGTTCGCCGAATATGGTCAGGTCGATTTGTCTGCTGGTCAGTCCCAGGTGGGCGAGCCCGATGTAGGTCAGGCGGGTAAAGATTGCCTCGTCACTATCTATTAGGTGTCCTTTTTCTTGGTTTGCCCTTTTGGGTCTGGGGTCTCGGTCATGATTGCTCGCCGGGTGCCGCGCTGTAATGCCTGGGCGATAGCCTCTCGATAGTCAGCTAAATCTGCAGGCACAGTTAGTAACTCCACCGCTTCTACGGTTAGCTCTGGGCGCTTATCGTCTGGATGGGTGAGGTTGTGTATTTGTACGGACTGGTTAGCGAGCAGGGCGATGAGCCAGATTACCTCACCGAGTGACTTATCCATATCTTCGCTAGTTTCCAGGGCTTGACCTAAATGTTCTAGCCCTCCGTAACGTTGAGCTATAAGGCGGGTCGCGCGGGTAGTCAGGACGAGTTCGTATTCTTGACCTGCGATAGTGATTGTCGCGCTTTTCAAAGAGGTACTTGCCGGGCTGGTTTGGGTTTTCGCTGTCATGGCTTACCTGCTGTTCTAGTTGTTTGTCGGTTTGATGCTGGTTGTAGCGGCAGGCTCATACACCTGGGTGTACCAGCCAGTAATGGTTTCAGGCTTGACGCCGACCGCTCCTTCGGTTACTTCGGCTTTCCACGGGTGCTTACCGGTAGCGTCTGGTTTATTACGCCGCAGGATCGTTCCCTCAATACTCGGGGTAGAGAACGTGATCGAATCAGCTTTGGTCGCCAGCGTGGTTCCCGGCAGAGCAAATTTGACGCGGTAAAGCCAAAAATACTGGTACTTCCCGTTAGAGCGTGCAGCTCTAAAACCAATAGCCACGGGTGCGCCACCATCCTCAGAAGTACTGATAAGTACCCCGTTCGCGTCCAGCCTCGCACCAGTTAAGGCAGCTGCAGCCTCCGCCCCGAGATCATCAACCCCAAGAGTGAGCGTTCCAGATTTGAATTCCTTGACAATCTCGGATGCCCCGTCATCGGCATACAAAATCGCCTCAGCCACCTCCACAGACAA
>NZ_CABTZZ010000058.1 GCF_902489465.1 uncultured Varibaculum sp.
GCGGTGGGCATAAGAATTCGGAAAACGTTGCTACGTTTTCCGAATTTCTTGGGCGGGAGGAAAAATTCAGCCTCCCCGCGTCTACCAGTCCGAAGCAGCCCCGCGCCACCGTCGAATCAGCTAGGCAGGTTTTCTTTGGCTTGGCGAGTGCGCTGGTCGTAATCCTCCACGCTGTTGTGGGAGTTTCCCCTCAAAGGGGAGGAAACCAAGGGAACCTTCTTGAAAGTCAAGGCAGGATCATAGGGCATGGGACGCTGGCCTTTGCGGCGTGCGGTGGAAATGATGGTTGTCACCCAGGCAAGTAGCGTCCAGATCGCTAGTACCAATAGTGCCTTGCCGAATAGTAGCTCTCCGCCGGCAATCGCGGCGCGGATAGTGCGTGCCACATGGGTCATAGGGAGCAGGGGACTGAGGAACTGGAAGAACTTCGGCGCAGTTTCTACCGGGAAAGTTGCGCCGGTGGAGGTGATTTGCAAGCACAGCAGGATTACCGAAAGGGCGCGTCCTCGATATCCGAGGGCGGCTACGCAGGCTTGGTTTACTGCCACGAATCCAATAGAGGCCAATACTGCTATTAGCAATAATGCCCCGAAATTTTGGGCATCTAGCTTTAGGAATAGTTGCATGCCAGTTACTACGGTAACTGCTTGCAGAGCACCGAAGAGTGCCCCGATGGACATGGAACGGAAACCGCAACTCCAAAAACTCTCTTCGGGGTGGCGCCGCAAATCTAGGGCGGGGAAGATCAAGAAGATGGCGATCCCGCCGATCCATAAACATAGCGCCATGAAGAAGGGGGCGAATCCGGCGCCGTTATGGCGTACCGGATTTTGCCGTACCGATTCCACGTCAGCAACTCCGCTCGCTGCTTCAGAGACTTTTTTAGCCTGTTCCTGGTCAACGGTGGGCACCTGTTCGGCGCCATCACGTAGTCCATCTTCTAGGCTGGAAGCACCTTCAGTCAGTTTTCCGATTCCGCCAGCTAACTGTTTTCCGCCATTGGAGGCTTTGCCCGCCCCCTGGGACAGGGAGTCAAGACCTCCGCTGAGAGCATTAGCCCCCGAGCGGAGCTGCGCGGAATTCTTCTCTAGGGTAGAGGCTCCGGCAGACAGTTTCTGTACGCCCTGTTGCGCCTGGTCTAATCCGTTTGCCAGGGCATAAGTGCCATCTTTTAGAGTCGGTTTTTGCTTTCCGGCTTGGGCGGGCGGGGTGAGAGCGGTTTGCCGGCTCAGTTCTTTTACCCCTTGATCGGCTGCGTTCAGCTTCGCTTTCATTTGCTGCGGGTCAAGCTGGGATAACTGTCCCACCATTTGTAGCATTCCCTGTGCTTGAGCAATCTTTGCCGAGAGTTGTTGCAGGGTTAATCCCTGATCAGAAGCCATTTTGTCCAGAGCTACGCACTGGGGAAGTGTAGGAAGTGCCGCGGGAGGTACCTGTGCGCACTGGTCAACTGCTCCTTTAAACTGGGTTAGGAACTGGGCAATTTTGGCGGTATCGACCTCAGAATTTGCTAGGGGAGCCAGTAAATCAACCAATTGGTTCCCATCTTTTGCCAGTTTGCTAACTTCTGGTTGCATAGCGGCTATCTGCTGGTGAATCTGGGCTACGCCGCCGTCTACTTGTTTGGCTCCGGCCGCTAGCTTCGGCATATTGTGATTTAGCTGCCCAAGACCGGAGTTGAGGCTGGAAACTCCGCCAGTGTAGGCGGTGATTCCATCCCTTAGTTTCAGGGAACCGTTACGAATCTTAACGCTGCCATCAGCTAGTTCTCCTAAGCCTACCACCAGGGTATCGGCTCCACTCCCTAACTGATCTCCGCCCTCGGCAAGTTGGCTTGCTCCCGAGGCGGCATCGAGGAACCCTTCTTTGAGCGGGCCGGTAGAAAGTAACAGCTGATCGATATATCCGGCCGCGCCCTCATTAGCTAGAGCTGCTTGGAGAGCTAATGCTGCCGATGTGGCCATGGTGCCTTGCAGATAGTTCACAGCGTCATCGGTACGGAGTTCTAATTGCGCCTTTTTTGCGGGGACTTTATTTTCTGGGTCTGCAAGTTTTGCGTAAGTACTAGAAAGATTATTGGGGATAAGCAGTAGCGCCTTATAGGTGCCGTCCTCGAGCCCGGATTTAGCTTGCGGCAAGGATGCTTTGGTCCAGTCGAAGCCGGGGGCATCAGCTTTGTAGAGTTCTTTTTCTAGACTTTCACCCAGTTTCAGGGTTTTTTCCCCATTAGCGCTGATGGCGTCAGCTGGCTGATCCAGGTTTACCACTGCAGCTTTCAGCAGGTTAACTCGCTGCATCGGATCCTCGTATGCCCAGGTAAACAGCCCGGAATACATTAACGGGATCACCAGGATACCGAGAATCACCACTATGTTGGAAAGAGTGTTCCAACGGTATTTCTTCCCCATTGTGCCTCCGATTTTTCTGGACTCACTTATTATCTGAACGCTTGCAATACGCTAATGGATTTTATGGCTTTAACTACCGGTATTCCCCGCTTTCTGGTAGTACACGACCTTCCAGCGACAGTCCCCGGAAATAGGACGAAACTGACTATCGGAACGATCTGGATCCGCTGCCCATAGCTGCGGAGAAATAGTGGGCGCATGGGCATAACTGGGGTCGTCTCCTACATCTAAATCCAGGTAGGTAACGACTAACTCGTCAGCTATCTCCATTCCTTCCTCATAGAGGCGAGCACCACCGGTTATCCAACATTTTTGCGCGCCCGTTGCCTGAGCTAGGGCTAGTGCTTGCGGAATAGAGGTAGCAATTTTTGCTCCGCTGGCCTGGTAATTATCTCGGCTAGTTAGCACAATGTTTAACCGCCCCGGCAGGGCTCGTTTCCCTAAAGCCTCAAAGGAGCGGCGCCCCATAATAACCGGGCTTCCGATAGTGGTGGCTTTGAAATGTTTGAAGTCAGCCGGAACATGCCAGAGCATTCCCTGGCCATTGCCAATTACGCGGTGCGCGGCCTGCGCCCAGATCATGCCGATCTTCATTTTTACCTCCTAAACCGCTATCGGAGCTTTAATGGTCGGGTGGTGACGGTAGTTCTCAATCTCGATATCTTCCCACTTATATGAATAAAGATTGTCGGCGCGGCTAAGACGCAAAGTGGGGAAGGGGTAGGGGTCGCGGGAAAGCTGCTCGCGCACCTGCTCCACATGATTGTTGTAAATATGGCAATCCCCGCCGGTCCAAATTAGTTCCCCGACTTCCAGCCCGCTTTGTTGAGCCAGCATATGGGTGAGCAAAGAATAGGAAGCGATATTAAAGGGAACGCCCAGGAACATATCGCAAGAACGCTGATAGACCTGCAAAGACAGGCGTCCGTCTGCCACATAGGCTTGGAATAGCAGGTGGCAGGGGGCCAGCGCCATTTTATCCAGCTCAGAAACATTCCAAGCAGACACCAGCATCCGACGCGAGGACGGATCGTTCTTAATGGTAGAAAGCAGGTTTTCGATCTGGTCGATATTGCCTTTAGGGCTGGGCCAAGAACGCCACTGCACCCCGTAAACTGGCCCTAGCTCGCCCTCAGCATCCGCCCAATCATCCCAGATGTGAACCTTTTTTTCCTGCAGAGGACGGACATTAGAAGTCCCGGATAAGAACCAGAACAGTTCCTCCGCGACTCCGCGCATAAAAACCCTTTTGGTGGTAATTAGGGGGAAGGAATCTGCCAAGTTATAGCGCAGCTGAGCCCCGAACAAAGAGCGAGTGCCGGTTCCGGTACGATCTGCTTTCTCGTTGCCAGATTCTAAGATTTTGGCCAGTAAAGCCTCGTATTGTCTATCTGCCACGCCCTTACCTTTCGCTAGTTGTTTGTCCATATTCTAGCCGGTTACTAGCGAATCTCGCGCTAGGGTTATTTGAGGGTGGCAACGAGGAAAACCGGAAATCCCTAAGACGATACCGCTTTAATCAGCGAAGAAATCTGTTTTTTCACTGGAGGAAGCAGTAGGCTCTTGCGTTAGATCTATCACCGGTGCCAGCTCTACCATTAGATCCTGGGCAGATAAATCGCGTACCGGCCCCAAGGCGGCCTTCACGCCCTCGGCAGTGCGCCGCGCTACCGCTTTGCCGGATAGGTAACCCACCCCGGCGCCAATCCCGAAAGGAATTAAGCGTCCAGCGATCCGGCCGGCAGTACGCCGGTATAGTTTCTTGGTTGCGTATTTCATCAGCGCTTTGTTAACTTGCCCCAATGTGGGGGAGGATAGATTTTTCAGTGAGCTGCGTGCCCAAGCTAGGGTGCTTAACCCCAACTGGTCGGAAACAATCGCTGCGCCCTCTTCTCCTAACAAGCTAGATAGCACTAAGGCCCGGCGTTGTTCCCGATCGGCAGGACGCACTCCGTGCAGGCGGGAAACCCCCAAAATATAGATGGTGGTCTGTACGGCGTAGGCGGCTAGTTCCCCGGCGGTTAGCCCCAGCGCCACCCCGGTGCCGCCTCCGGGCAGAGCCGCTCCGGCTCCCACTGCGGAGGAGGCGTAGGCGGTGCGTTTAATGTATTGCTTCGTTAATATCTTTTCCAGTTCACCGGCATCTGCCTGCGGATTAGCCTGGGCTAGTTGCAGCAGCTTCTGGTCGATATGTTCAGCAGGAATGTCGAGGACTGCATCCACTACTTCCCCGAAGCTAGAGGCATGACGAACTTTGGTTGCCGACTCGCGTAGCGCCGCTGCCAGCTGTTTTTGGGAGGAGCGATTTTCGGAACGCAAAAACTGGGGAGTTTTAAAATCAAACATCTAGGGGTTCTCCTGGCTGATTTAGTAGTTGAAGCGGATACGATTGAAATAGCTTATGGTTATTTAGAGTAGTCGCCTGTGAGGCTCTCGGCGAGCCTGAAGGTATAGTAGAGGCCGTAGAAAGGAAGAAAGCTTGCGGGATTTCGAGCTAGAAGTTGAGTATCCGGCCTCGCCAGCACGGGTTTGTCGAATGCTCACCGATCCGCAGTTTTTGGAGTTTCGCTGGAGGCAAATCTCGCAGGTAAAATGTGAAGTGCAGGTGGAACAGGCCGGTATTGAAACTTTTGTGTCGCGAGCAAAAGTTGACCTGTCAGAGCTAAAAACTCCATCTTCATACGCGCGACTACTACCCGATCAGTTAGAGATCGAAGTCGTGGAGAACTGGCTTAGCAGTCCCTGTCCCGACCGTATTGCTCACGGCGACTTCGAAGTCCGTTTTAGTAAGGTTCCGGTGCAAGTAAGAGCCAAGAGCCTCCTGGAGGATTCCCCGAAGGGGGCAGAGAAAACCTTGCGAAAGATTTCCGGAACGCTCCAGGTGGATATGCCGCTTATCGGAGGGAAAGTCGAACGGGAACTTCTGTCTCATCTGCAGATTTTTTCTGGGGGAGAAGAGGATGCGGCGCGGCTTTGGCTGGCTAATAATACTGTTTAAGAGGCTTTCGGTCAGCTAACAGGCTTAGCAAATAGCTCCCGGACTCCGCAAACTGACACCTAGCATAGACTGGTAGTCGTGAGCGGGATGAGAGAATTGATCCGCCAGTACGGTAAGGATCTATCAGAAAGCGATATCGACCATCTACATATGTTGGTTGGGGACTGGCAGGTGCTCTCTGACATTGGCAGTGCTGACCTGATTTTATGGATACCTGATGACCAGGGACGTTTTGTAGCGATTGCGCATGCCCGACCCGGATCGGGGTTTACTATCCACCTCGATGATGTGGTGGGGCTATCCGCTTCTCCGAAACGTTCAGCGATGCTAGCTGCGGCTTTTGCCCCTAACTCCGGGCCAACGGTGCCCGAGGTTAGGTGGGCAGGATCCTATTCGGTGATTGCCAGCTCCCTTCCAGTAAGGCATAACGGACGAGTGGTGGCGGCACTTACGCAAGAGGTAAACATTCAATCATTGCGGGTCTTTGAACAGCAAGAACAGTGGTTTCACCGAACCGCGAATCTGCTGTGTGAAATGATTTCTGGTGGGGTTTTCCCTAACACTGCTATTCCTCCGGCTACGACTCATGGAATGCCGCGCTTAATTGATGGTGCCATTAATTTGGATGCTGAAGGGCGGGTGCTGGATCTGACCCCGAATGCCCGATCCTGCCTGCGCCGCCTGGGGGTACGCGAAGAGGTTAAGGGGGCGGTTCTGGCGGAGCTAATCACCGAAGTGATTCAAGAGCAAACTGAAGTTGATGAGGCGCTGCCCGTGGTGGTTATGGGGAAAGCCTCTTGGGTATCAGAAGTAGAATCTTTTTCCGGGATTATTTCTTTTCGGGCGTTGCCGCTAGAACAGGATGGCAAACGGATCGGCGCGCTGTTGCTGTGTCGGGACGTAACGGAGATGCGTCGCCGCGAACGCGAATTGATGACTAAGGATGCCACTATCCGCGAGATTCATCATCGCGTCAAGAATAATCTCCAAACGGTTTCTGCGCTTTTGCGTATGCAGATTAGACGTTCGGATTCCTCAGAGGTTCAAGCTGCATTGGGGGAGGCTGAACGGCGGGTGGCCGTGATTGCCCGCGTACATGAAGAACTATCGCAAACCGTGGATGAAACCGTGGAGTTTGACAATATGATCTCTCGGCTGTTGCGGATGGCAGCCGCCATGGCCGCTACCGACCAAGTAGTTAAAACTGCTTTTACCGGTAGTTTTGGGATGGTAGATGCCGATGCTGCCTCGGCGTTAGCAGTGGTGATTTCCGAGCTGGTGGCTAACGCGGTAGAACACGGTTTGGGTGAGCGTGGTGGCAAAGTAACCTTAGAGGCCAAGCGAGATGGAAACCATCTGGATGTGTGGGTTCGGGACGATGGGTGCGGGCTGGGGGATAAGCCCCTGAATGGCCTCGGGACTTCGATTGTGCGCACTTTGGTGCGCGGTAATTTGAAAGGCACTATTGACTGGAGTTGTCCCGAGCAAGGTACCCAGGTTCATATCCACGCCCTAGTTCAGGAGGCGGTTAGCTAGATGGGAAAATCACGTAAACGACGGGGCTGGCCACAGCTGCCTGCTCCTTTGGCGGGCAAAGTTGTAGATAATCACACCCATTTGCCTCTGTGGGAAGAACAGATTCCCCTGGTAGAGGGGGTACGCCTCAGTCTGGCAGCACAACTGGACCGGGCGCAAAAAGTGGGGGTAAGCGCCCTGATTACCTCGGGCTGTCAGGTAGATGAGTTAGCTCCTACCATTCGGGTAAGTGAGAATCATCCCCAGGTGTTTTGTGCCTTGGCAATTCACCCTAATGAGGCGGCTTTACATGCGAAGGTGGTAGCTACTGCCCCCGATGGGCAAACTTATCAGCTGCAGCCTTGGCACGAACAGTATTCCTTAGAGGAAGCGGTAGGGCAGGTGTATGCGGCCGTGACTTCTTCAGCTAAGACGGTAGCTATTGGGGAGAGTGGACTGGACTATTTCCGTACCTCTCCGCAGGGCAGGCAGGCACAGCAACTGGGCTTTAGAATGCATATTTCTTTAGCGAAAGAACTGGGATTGCCCTTGCAGATTCATGACCGTGAAGCTCATGCGGATACTATTCGGATTTTGCTGGAGGAAGGCGCTCCGGAACGGACGGTGTTCCACTGCTTTAGCGGAGATAGTGAGATTGCGCAGGTGTTAGCGGACAATGGTTCGTATGCCGTCTTCTGCTTGAAAAAAACAA
>NZ_CABTZZ010000059.1 GCF_902489465.1 uncultured Varibaculum sp.
ATGCGGGTCATGCCGGAATCTCCGCGTTGGTATGCCGCTAACCAGCGTTACTATGAAGCCATTGGTGCTTTGAAACGCGTGCGTGACACCGATCAAGAAGTAGAGTTCGAAACTAACGAAATGATCGAACTGCACCGTAAAGAAGAGGAAGAAGAACAGTGGAACTTCTCCCGGATCTGGAGTACTCCCTGGACCCGTAAAGTGCTAATCATCGGGGTGTTCCTGGGGATCTTCGATCAGACCACCGGGATTAACACCGCTATGTGGTACATGCCCAAGATTCTAACCGCCGCCGGTTTTGATACTGGTCAAGGCATTATGCTGAACGTGGTCACCGGTACTTTCTCCGCAGTTGGGTCCGCAGTTGGCTTCTTGTTGATCGCCAAACTCTACCGCCGTACGGTAGGTATCTACCAAGAAACCGGGGTCGCGATTTCCCTATTGGTATTGGCCGGAGTGTTCTACTGGGGTATCGAGCCCCATATGGATGCCCACGGCAACGTGGCCAGCGATATTCCCAACTTCTTGCCGTGGTTGGTGCTGGTTTTGGTGTCGGTATTCCTGTTCATCAAACAGTCGGGAACCATTCACTGGGTGCTGCTGTCCGAAATCTTCCCGGCGAAGATCCGCGGGGTCTCACAGGGAATCTCGGTTTGCGCCCTCTGGATTTTCAACGCCATCGTAGCGGGAACTTTCCCCTGGATGATCGAGAACCTGGGTGGTTCCGGTACCTACTTGGTCTTCGGAATCATCAACGTGATTGCGTTGTGCTTCTACATTAAGTTCGTTCCGGAAACCAAGATCTACACCTTGGAAGAGGTGGAACAGAACCTGGAGGCTAAGTACTCCAAGTAATAGCTATATATCCAGCCTCCGCCCTGGCCTGTCGGCAAACTATTCGTTAGTTCGCTGGCAGGCCAGGGTTTTTATTATTCGGGTTTATTTTTGAATTTCCGAGGGCGAGCGCTAGGTTCTTCCGGGAGCGGGGGATCGGCGCAGCACTTTCACGGTCATGTAGCGAGAGATAGATTCTCGCGGGAGCGGGGCTGAGCGCGATGTCCTCATCAGGGTACGTTTCTTTTTGTAATCGGAGAGCGCGGAACTCGGACTGTGGGCTTCAGAATCGCTTAGCGCTACTTGTTACAGGTGGTGGCGCGCTGCAGCAAAGCGGGACGAATCGCGATTTCTTGTCCGGGATCCCCCGGGGCGGCGTAGCGCTTAGCCAAGGCGGTAACGGCTTGCGCACCCAACTGATCCGCATGTTGGTCGATGGAAGTGATAGAGAATTCCTCTAGCTGTCCCAAATAGGTGTCGTCATAGGTGATTAACCCACAGTCTTTACCTGGTTCCATTCCCAGGGCACGCAACGCGGTACAGGCTTCAATCGCTATCAGGTTGTTATGGGCAATAAACGCTGGCCGCTTGGCCACCGATCCTTCCAGGCATTGGCGAATCTGTTCCCCCGGTTCCAGATCTGGTACAAGAGCTTGAAATCCCGGGAAACTTTTATGTTTTTTCCGTAAAGCTTCAAAAGCAGTTCGCTGCACTTTGCGGCGGGTCACTACTGCCTGGTCAACACTTTCCGGACTGGATAGGGAAAAGATGCGGTCGTATCCACACTCGGCTAGGTGAGTGATTGCTAGTCGGGCTGCTGCTTCCTCGTCCATATGGATAGAGTCTATTTTTCCTGCCACGTACTTTAACCCCAGCACCGCTAGGGGGAAGGTTTCAGACAGGTGCGCCAGGCGCTCTTGGGAGGAGGCAGGGGAGATCAGGATGACCCCGATAGTTTGCATTTCCTGGTAGCGGTTTATCAGGTTCCATTCTTTTTCCGGATCCTGGCGCGCAGTTGAAACCAAAGACAAAAATTTGTTTTCTTCAGCTGAAAGCCGCAGCGCGTCCTCTACCTCTTCGAAAAAAGGATTTTGCAGATCGGGCAGGATTACTCCGAGGAGATCGGTTCCGGAGGTCGATAAGAACGCGGCGTTTTGGTTACGCACGTATCCCATGTCAGAGGCAACGCGCAGAATGTTGGCCTTAGTTTGCGCATTAACCCGCGGGGAATCAGATAGCGCCAGGGAAACTAATCCGCGTGATACTCCGGCCTTGCGAGCCACATCTGCTTGCGTAGGGCGAAAACTCATAGCCCAAGTATAAATAACGCGCGAAAAAAATAGGGGTGACTTGGTGGTGCAGCTAAGAATCTCGGCTGCTAGAAGCACGGAACCTAGGTTTTAGAAGATTTCGAAAAATATTTGAAATTAGGCCTTGATTTGTGGAAAAAAGTCCTTTACCATGGACAGTAGTTAACGCGTGTTAATACTGGTTTGCGGGGACGCTTTCGCCAGGAATGAAGGCACTGCCAAAACTCAAAGAGGAGAAAAAATGACTAAAGAAACCCTGTCAGTGGCGGTGATCGGTGCGGGGATGGCCGGACGCACCCATGCGGATGGTTGGCGGCAAGCCAACACGGTATTCGCATCCGATTTGCCACGGCTGCGTCTAGCCACTATCGCGGATGCCTATCTGCCCTTTGCAGAGGCCGCTGCCCGTGATTACGGTTACGAAAAAGCCACTGACAACTGGAAAGACATTGTAAATGATCCCGATATTGACATCGTCTCCATTGTGGTGGGCAACAAGTTGCATCGCGAAATGGCGGAAGCATTGGTGAAAGCGGGCAAACACGTCCTGTGCGAAAAGCCTTTGACCGACAACCTAGAGGACGCCAAAGCGATGGCCGAGTTCGGGGCCACCGATAAAGTGGTCACCGGTCTGGGTTACTGCTATCGCCGCAATCCCGGACTGGCAAAAATCGCAGACATGGTGCAAAGCGGACAGCTGGGGGAAATCACCCATTTTGACGCGCGTTACTGGTGCGACTATGGCTGTGACCCGAACACCCCGATCGCATGGCGCTATAAGGGGCCGATGGGCTCGGGCGCTCTCGGAGATGTAGGTAGCCATCTAGTTGATACCTCAGAATTTATTTGTGGCCCTCTGGAGGCGATCGCTGGTGCCCAGCTTTCTACCGTGATTAAGAAGCGTCCCCCGGCTCTAGAAGGAGTTGCAGGAGGCCGCGGCGCATCCTCGCAGGCGGAAGCGACCGAAATCGTAGAAAATGATGACGTCGCTACCTGCACCCTGAAATTTGAAAACGGGATTATCGGAACCTTCTCGGTTTCCCGGGTCGCGTTCGGATCCCCGAACTCCATGCAAATCACCGTTAATGGCACCAAAGGAATGGTCTCCTTCGATATGGCGCGCGCCGGCGAAATCATAGTTGACGACCAAAGTTCTCCTGCTGGACTAGGCGGGCCGCGCCGCGTCCTCGTTAACCCCGACTTCCCCTACTTCAAAGGCGGATCCTCGATGGACTTCGGGGGAGTAGGCGTTACCCAAATTCAGCAGTTCGTTTACCAGGCGCACGCTTTCTTAGAGCAGATAGCCGGGGTCAAAGACGGATTGCCTCCCACGCCTGACTTTGCCTATGGATACCGCTCCATGCGGATCCTCGACACCATTGCCAAATGCGCAGCCAACGGTGGCGCCGAAATGGAAATCAAATAACCCAAATAACAAAAAGGAGAAAAACCATGGCTATGAATCTAGGTGCTTACACCGCTTGTCTACACAACTTCACGCTGCCTGAGGCGCTCGATCACCTAAAATCATTCGGGCTAACCGGTGCGGAAGTAAACGTGGGGGGCTTCATACCCTCCCCGCACTGCCCGGTTGACCTGCTCATCGGTTCAAAAACCGCTCGTGAAGACTACCTGGGGATTTTCGAAGAGAAAGGAATGCGCCTTGCCGGGCTGAACACTTCCGGTAACGTCGCCGACCCGCTGCCCGATGTAGGGCCGCGCCACACCTATGACCTCAAACGCGCCATCGAACTGGCCGGAAAACTCGGGGTCGGAGAAATCGTATGTATGTCCGGGCTGCCCGGCACCGACCCGGACGCCAAATATCCGGCCTGGGTAGTTAACCCCTGGAACGGTGAACAGCTAGAAGTTCTGGAATACCAGTACTCGGTGCTAGAGAAATTCTGGAAAGAAATGGATAAGCGCGCCCAAGACGCGGGAGTGAAACTGGCTTGGGAACTGCATCCCACCAACACCGTGTTCACCCCCACCCAGTTCCTAGAGTTCGACGAACGGGTCGGCGGCTTCAAGAACATCGGGGTAAATATGGATCCTTCCCACCTGATGTGGCAGGGGATGGACATTATTAAGTCGATTGAACTGCTTGGTGACAAGATTTTCCACGTGCACGCCAAAGACACCAAGATCGAGCCCGGGGTAGCCACTCGCGGGGTACTCGATCCTTGCTTCAACCCGGTTCCCGAGGACGAATCCGCGCGCACCCCCGTAGGGATGGATCACTACTGCTCGTCCTGGCCCTCTGATCCCGCCTGGCGCTTCGTTGCCATCGGTGAAGGTCACGACGTGCCCTGGTGGAGTGAGTTCCTAGCCGCGATCTCCAAGATCGATCCGGAAATGAACATCAACATCGAACACGAGGATGCCGCCTACGACCAGCTAGAAGGTATCCGCCTCGGGGTAGAAAACCTGATCGCCGCGCAGAGCGCCTAGGAAGAAACCGGTCTAGTGCCGCGTCCGTCTGGGGTGGCAGCGGCCTAGCGCCGCACCTGCCGTACCGGGCGAATCGATACCATTTCCACCATCGCATTTTCGGGAGAATCAATAGCGAAACGAACCGCTCTGGCGATAGATTCCACCGTCATATGATCTTCCGGATCATAATAGTCAGCGTTCTCTTGCAAAACGTGTTGCATATCGGTATCGACTCGCCCGGGGTGGATAGAGGTGACCCGGATCTTGCCGCGCTCTTCCTCGCGGAGACGATCGGCGAGGGCGCGCAAACCGAACTTGCTAGCACCATAAATCGCGGAACCCAGGCGGGAATCGAATCCTGATCCCGAGTTCATGAAAATAACCTGCCCCTTGCTGGCACGCAGCAAAGGAATACACAGGCGGGTTAAATCCATAGGAGCTACCAGGTTTAACTCCAGGTCATCGCGCCAATCCTGACGGCAAGCATCAGCAACATTTCCATTGCGCAGCCGCCCGGCATTATTCACCAGAACATCCAGGTGACTAAGCTGGGCGGCTTTCGCGGCGAGGGCGTCCTCGTCACAAATATCAACTACCCAAGGCTCGGCCGAAGGGAGAGTGTCGGCTACTGCCCGCGCCCCCTCTTCAGTAGTAGCCCCCACCAAAACGTGGTGGTCACGAGAAAGCTCTTTACAGATGGCGGCGCCAATTCCGCGCGAACCGCCAGTTACCAGTGCTACTTTGTCCATGCAGCCACCCTAGCGGCTATTGCGTGGAAATCAATTCTCGTTATCGCGGTACTGCTTTAAATCCTCCTCAGTGCCCGCAAGCTTCTTTTTCTTGTGTTTTTTGGCAACCTCGCCCGCAAAATCAGGAACATACTTGGAAACCGCCACCGAAGGACGGATATAACCACTGGAGTTAGGGCGCGGAGGCAGCTGGATCGGCTCCGCATCGCTTTGAATCTCCGTATAGGGGATAGAGCTGAGGAAATGATGAATCATATTCAACCGCGCCTGCTTCTTAGAGTCAGAAAGCACATGATGCCAAGGCGCCACCGAAGTGTCCGTATGTACCATCATGTCGTCCTTGGCACGCGAGTAATCTTCCCAGCGAGTGATGGATTCTAAATCCATGGGGGAGAGTTTCCACTGGCGTAACGGATCACCGAGTCGAGATTTGAAACGCTTGTACTGTACTTTATCTGACACACTGAACCAATACTTACGCAGATAAATACCGTCCTCGACTAACATTTGTTCAAAGATGGGGCATTGCCGCATAAACAGTTGCACCTGGTCAGGGCGGGCAAATCCCATCACTTTTTCCACCCCGGCGCGGTTGTACCAGGAACGATCGAAGAGGACGATTTCGCCGGCTGCGGGCAGATGCTCGATATAACGCTGGAAATACCATTGAGTTTCTTGCCGCTCTGTCGGTTTAGGTAGCGCCACAATCCGGGCGACCCGCGGGGAAAGGTATTCGGTCATCCGTTTAATAGTGCCGCCTTTACCGGCCGCATCGCGACCTTCAAAAATAACTACGATCCGGGCTCCGGTAGCTTTCACCCAGGTTTGTAGCTTGCCTAATTCGCCCTGTAAGCGGTAGAGCTCGGCCTCATAAACTTTATTGGGGATTTTCTGCACTTTGATTTCGTCAGCTTCACTAATCCCATGTTCGCTGTGCTTCATCGGTATCTCCTGGCTTGGCGGTAATTCTTAGCGTAGATCAGGGGTGCGCTGTGTGGAGGTAAAACGGGAAGAATATTTTTAGGGAAGGAGCGGTAAAGAGTAGGCAGGAGAAGTGAAAACAAGCTAGTTTTAAAGTATGGAATTTAAAGTCATTGACCATCCGCTGGTGAAACATAAGCTGACCATTCTTCGAGATAAAGACACCCCCTCTTCGGTGTTTCGGCAACTGGTTGATGAACTAGTTACCCTGCTCGCCTATGAGGCAACTCGGCATGTGCGGGTAACTCCCAAGCAGATCGAAACCCCGATTCAACCTATGGAAGGCGAGGTAATCTCGACTCCCCGTCCGATCGTGATTCCGATTCTGCGTGCCGGACTAGGGATGCTGTCTGGTATGACTGCCTTACTGCCGACTGCAGAGGTCGGTTTCTTGGGGATGAAACGGGACGAAGAAACCTTGGCGATCGAAACCTATGCGAATCGTCTGCCCCAAGATTTAACTGACCGGCAAGTGTTCCTGGTCGATCCGATGCTGGCAACCGGCGGCACCCTGGTGGCGGCAATCGACTACGCTCTGGAGCGAGGCGCCCGGGATGTTACCTGTATCTGCCTGGTGGCGGCACCCGAAGGGGTTAAGCACGTAGAAGAACATATCGGTCAGCGGGCAGATGTTACCGTGGTGGTGGCGGCGCTCGATGAGGGGCTTACCCCGCAGGCTTATATTCGCCCCGGTCTGGGCGATGCCGGTGATCGTTTATACGGGATCGTAGATCAGTAGGCTCGCGTGGAGTTGCTTAGCGCGGTTGCGTAGCAGCGTGCTGGCGGCTTTGCTCTGTTCGTCGAGGTTATGCGGCGGTGATTGTTTTGCCACGGCGACAACGCGAAGGGACTAGCCGCGGGAGTGATCACATTTCGCGCCTAAAGTTTAGTTCTAGCGGACAAATCCGCTAAACTTTTGAAGGTCTGTTAATGCAGCATTTGGTAGCGGTTCCTCGCTTTGCGCCTCAGGTACCTTCGGTGCCTTCGGCCGCGAGTAACCACACCAACAACTGAATACAGTACCTGGTAGCGTGTCCGAGCGGCCGAAGGTGCAGCACTCGAAATGCTGTGTGGGGCAACCCACCGTGGGTTCAAATCCCACCGCTACCGCAAGTGTGATGTCCCGCGACATATGTCCGCATATGTCGCGGGATTTTTTGGGTTTTTGGGGTGGGTGTTTCGGGTCATTTGTCCGTTTTGGGTTTGGGGTGTTTCAGGACATTTGTCCGTTTTTTGG
>NZ_CABTZZ010000060.1 GCF_902489465.1 uncultured Varibaculum sp.
ATAGATGGTGAGAGTTATCGGGTGGTTCAGCCGGTGATTGATGCGAAGCCGGAGCCGTTGATTAATTTGCAGTGGATTTACGATTGGGTCAATAAAGACAGGTTCAATTAAATGTTCGCGGGATTTTATTGCGTATTTGCGGTTTTCAAGGATCGCTGTAGGGAGGTGGGTGCCTGTGTTGAAGAAGATTATTCTTGGCGTCTTTATTGGGTTTATTGTTGTTGTTTTAGCGCTGGGTTTTGTGTCTTTTAATTTGAAATCAAACTCGGTTTACTATGCCCAACGCACTCCCCATAAAGCCGGGGTGGAACCGGTGCTTATGGAAGTAACACGTAACCTTGACTGGATCTATACTCCAGATATTAAAGGTATAAAGTATGATTACGACGGAAGTAGAACTATCTATAACAGTAATTATAAAGATGGTGAGAAACTGGTACTGTTTTCGTTTTCCTCCGATCCTCGTTATTTATATTGCGATGAGAACATCGTTGTTTATGGTTTTAATGAGCATTTCCAGCTATTAGGTGCCAGCGATAGGCGAGCGCGTGAAATTTCACCAAAAGACATAGATCGAGCTGAATTGATACGTGAAATTTACAAGGCTGTTCAGCCGGTGATTGATGCGCAGCCGGAGCCGTTGATTAATATGCAGTGGATTTACGATTGGGTGAATAAAGACAGATTTAACTAGCGGCATCCTCGCGTTTTTCGAAATGCATGATTAGGCGCTGTTGCTTTTTATCCCCGATACTGCCGCAGAAAAAATCTTTACTTCTTACGGCAAGAAAGCAGCAAAAAGTAAAGATTTTAAGGGGGTGTGGTAAAGATAAGCGTCTTGGTGAGGTCCTGGCGGTCAAAAATGATTTTCATGCCAGGGAGTCCAGAAATTCTGCCGCCTGGTTTGCGTCCTCAAAAACTGCCCCATCTTCGGGATCTTTACCCTCGTTAACCCTTTATGCGTGTGCTAGGGCGCGAGCTGACAAAGCGTTAGGTACTGGGCGGCGCGGGGCAGAGGCTAGGGTGTCCCACTGGGTGGAGGCAAGGCGGCGTTCACTGCCGATAATCAGGTCAAATAAATCCGGTTGCCACCAGCCGCGTTGCCCACGCCCGATATTAAGCGGCGCCACTATTCCCGCTGCGACTAAATCTTTAGCGGCGTTCTCGATAGCGGGGCGAGAAACATTTAAAGCCTGGGCAGCGGAAGCAATGGTAAACATCGGCAAATTGGGCAGTTGCTCCCGCAAACGGTTAGCAGCCGCATCAATGCGCAGGGCGCGGTGGTGCTCACTGCGGTACCAGGAATCCAGTCGCGCCTTCCAATCAGCTTGCAACTGTTCAACCTGTTTCTTAAGGCTTTCGGAAATGGTGAGCGCAATCTGGCAAGCGTCCAAGAAGACTTTGATCCACTGGTTCACCGCTGATATTGCCTGTTCGCTGCGGGGGGAGGCGAGGTGGCGGTAGGAAGAAAGTGCGTCCTCGTAAAGGTCAGTTCTGGTGGCGAGCGCCAAAGATAGTGGCAGGGTAGCGCCCTGGGTGAGGCCGCGGCGGGTTAAACCAATATGGATCAGAGCGCGCCCGATGCGGCCATTACCGTCCGGGAAGGGGTGGATGGATTCGAACTGTGCGTGCACTAGCGCCGCCTGCAGTAGCGGGCCGTGCTCCGCCCCATTTAAATATTTGACCAGGTCATTTAATAAACCATCGAGGTGTTCGGGGGAGGGCGGGATATAGCTGGCAGCTAGGGGATGGTAGGAGCTGCCCCCTAACCAGTTTTGGCTGCTGCGGATCCCTTGCCAGGTTTTCTCGTGGATTAGTTTCTGCTGCAAATCCACAATGTCCGCAAGTGAAACCGTCTCGGCGCTAGCTAATTCCCGGGTTGCGTCCTCTAGTATCTGGATGTTGCGGATGACGTCCCCAGCGGTGCTGCGCGGATCAGTGCCGCTTTTTTCCTTCAGTTCGGCACGCGCCAGTTCCCGCGGAGCAACCTGCAATCCCTCGATATTGCTGGAGGCAATAGCTTCACCGCGCAAGATCAACCGCGCCAAAGACTCCATCCCTAGCTGCGAGATTAGCGGAGAAAACGCCAGGATTTTCCGTTCCAAGAGAGCAGCGGCGGCCGAGTTTTCTTCAGTAATCACGATATTTCCCGCCAGCAGGTCAGGGACGTAGGAGCGGTAATCGCCGCTGCGCCGGCCTTCCCGGGAAAATGCAGACAAATTCGCTGGCCAATGGCGCTTTTCATACTTACCCATATTTTCGCCTCCCCAAGATTGAGTTTCCCGCCATTCTTGCGGCGATATCGCCGCTATTGTTATAGGTGTTTCTTTATCTTTGCACGTAGAAGCGGGTACTTGCAAGGATAAATATTATCCTTACAAAAGTGAGGGGTAAGTGTAAGGATAAATGATTTTCTTACAAAATCTGGAGGTCGGGTAAGGGTTAAACCTGAGGGTTGAATGGGGAGCCACGGGGGTAAAGAGCTTGGTTTAGACTCAGAAGCAACGGTTTGCGCCTTTGCAGCGGTCTGCAATTGGAAGCCCTCAATCAGAGAAATATCTAGAGAAACGGTATGACGAAGAATAGTAAAGCTGAAAAGAGCCTCGGGAAAACCACTTCTCGGACAATGGTTAAGCATGATTCCGGTCAGTTCCTGGTTTTCACCGCTCAGCCCGGCGCGGGCGTTGAAGTGCGCTATGAGGACGGTACTATCTGGTTAACGCAGGCGTTGATGGCTGAGCTGTTTGATGTCGAGAGCAACACAGTCACCTATCATCTGCAACAGATTTTCGAGTCCGGGGAGCTGGCGGAAGAGGCAACTACTCGAATTTTTCGAGTAGTTCGCCAAGAAGGCTCTCGCCAGGTAACTCGCCAAATCCAGCATTACAACTTAGACGCGATTATTTCCGTTGGCTACCGCGTAAATTCTGTTCGCGCTACCCAGTTCCGGCAGTGGGCAACCGCAGTGCTTCGTGACTTTACTTTGCGTGGCTATATTATTGATCGAGCTCGTATGGAGTCGGGGACGATACTGGGTCATGACTATTTCGAGGAACTACTCCAAGAAGTACGCGAGATTCGCCTCTCCGAGCGCCGCTTTTACCAAAAAATAACCGACATCTATGCCACCGCAGTCGACTACAACCCCAATGCCCCCACCACCAAAGTATTCTTCGCTGCCGTTCAAAACAAACTGCATTACGCGGTGCATGGTCATACCGCTGCCGAGTTGATTGCCCAGCGTGCTGATGCTGCCAAACCGCATATGGGGTTAACGACTTGGAAAAACTCTCCGGATGGGAAAGTCCTAGCCAGCGATGTTACCGTAGCCAAGAACTACCTCACGAAAGACGAATTGGCAGATTTAGGACGAATAGTTGAAGCCTATCTAAACCTGGCAGAATCGCGTGCCAAGCGGCATATTCCCACCACCATGGAAGAATGGGAGAAATTCCTAAACCAAGTACTCACTCTTGACAGTCGCGAACTCTTAGAGAGCGCCGGGAAAATCTCCAAGAAAATAGCCGACCAGGCTGCCAAAGAAGAACTGGAAAAATATCGAATAATCCAAGACAGGGAATATCAGTCAGATTTCGACAAGTTCGCTGCTAAAGCCTTGGAGGCGGGGGACTATGATGGCGAAACCAGATGAAATAATAGCCGAACTAAGATATGCCTTCCGCGCAGGTTAGGGCGTGCCGCAGAGTGCGGAGGATTGGTCTTATCCGAGCAGGTGCGGTGCACATAAGAATTCGGAAAATGCCTGCGGTCTTTTTCCGAATTCTTGTGCGGGAGAAAAAACCAAGACCCCGTGCTGAGAAGGTAGCTCAGTGTGACTAGGGGGCGCGGCCGGTAAAAGATACGAACGGGGCTTGACCTGCGTAGCAGGTCACGGGGCCCCGGAGTGCTTTTACCGAGCCAGCCCCGAAATGGAGAATTAGATAAGTTCAAGACCCCGTGCGTAACTCACACCAGCGTCCTCGCCCCCGTCCTAGCTTCGCATTAACCTCGCCTGCGCGTGTCCTAGTTCACCTAGCTATAAATAGGGTTACCAACAGCGATAATGTTAGGCTAGAAAAGCCGTTACAAGCCGGCCACGGATGCGTCATGCCCGGGTGAAACTGCCCCGGAGCTCCGTGCAACAAGTAGCAGAAAAGGAGAACCCAGTGGCACTGAGTAAAGAAGAAAAAGCCAAGATTATGGAAGAATACGCGACCCATCCCGGTGATACGGGTTCGCCTGAGGTTCAGATCGCGCTGCTTTCCAAGCGGATCTCGGATCTGACTGAGCATTTCAAAACTCACCAACATGATCACCACTCCCGTCGGGGACTAATGTTGTTGGTAGGGCAGCGGCGCCGCCTGCTAGGTTACCTAAAAGACATCGATATTGAACGTTACCGTTCTCTGATCGCGCGTCTCGGCTTGCGCCACTAACATAGAAATATCGGCCCGGTTAACGCCGGGCCGAATTGCTATCACCCCGGTTTCGGTCTTCGGTGGTGGCCTCCGGATCAGGCGCAGCAGTTTCTAGTCGCCTTTCTCCGTGGGTCTCGATCGTTGACCGCCCATCACAAGGTGATAGCTCTCAGGAGGGCATTGGCCCTAGAAGATGGAATACAAGGAGTAAATAAAAGAAAATGATGGACGATCCAGAAGTGATTGCCTCCGAGGCAATCATCGATAACGGTCGTTTCGGGCAGCGCACCGTGCGCTTCGAAACTGGCCTACTCGCCCAGCAGGCTGCCGGCAGTGCGTTGGCATACCTGGATGATGAAACCACAGTTCTATCTGCCACTACGGTAGGTAAAAACCCGCGCGACCAGTTTGATTTCTTCCCGCTCACCGTTGACGTGGAAGAACGCCAATACGCGGCCGGACGTATCCCCGGAAACTTCTTCCGGCGGGAAGGACGCCCCGGCACGGAAGCGATTCTCGCTGCTCGCCAAATTGACCGTCCGCTGCGCCCCTCATTCGTAAAAGGGCTGCGTAACGAGGTACAGGTGGTAGCTACGGTACTGACCGTACATCCCGATGATGCCTATGACGTGCTAGCCATTAACGCTGCTAGCATGTCCACCCAGATTTCCGGTCTGCCCTTCTCCGGGCCGATCGGTGGCACTCGGCTATCCTTAATCGATGGACAGTGGGTAGCTTTCCCGCGTTACAGCGAAATCGAGCGTTCCACTTTCAACATGGTGGTTGCCGGACGGGTTATTCAAACCGCTGATGGCGGCGAAGATGTGGCCATTATGATGGTAGAGGCCGGCGGCGGCGAAGGTACCTGGGATTTGATTCAACAGGGACAGACCGCTCCGACCGAAGATGTAGTAGCTGCCGGTCTGGAAGCCGCTAAACCTTTCATTAAAGAACTGTGCCGCGCACAAGCGCAGGTAGCGGCCAAGTGTCAGAAAGAAACCCTAGAGTTCCCGCTGTTTAAAGACTTCGAGGACGAACACTGGGACGCGGTGGCCGAAAACTGCCGCGAACAGCTTGACCAGGCCGTACAGATTGCAGAGAAACTCGATCGGCAAAACCGGGTTGATGAAATCAAAGACCAAATGCTTTCCGACCTGGAAGAGCGTTTCCCCGAGGGCGAGAAAGAGCTCAAAGCCGCTTTCCGCGCCCTCGAAAAAGAGCTAATCCGTACCCGCACCCTAAACGAAGGCGTGCGGATGGATGGACGCCAGCCCAACCAGATTCGCTCGCTCTATGCACGCGCCGGAGTGCTGCCCCGCCTGCACGGATCCGCGATTTTCCGTCGTGGCGAAACCCAGGTGTTGGGGGTAACTACCCTGAATATGCTGCGGATGGAACAGCAGCTTGACAACCTCAGCCCGGTGACCCGCAAGCGTTATATGCATCAATACAACTTCCCGCCCTATTGCACCGGTGAAACCGGTCGCGTGGGCAGCCCCAAGCGCCGCGAAATCGGGCA
Organism: uncultured Varibaculum sp.; assembly: GCF_902489465.1. Classification (GTDB taxonomy): domain Bacteria; phylum Actinomycetota; class Actinomycetes; order Actinomycetales; family Actinomycetaceae; genus Varibaculum. The sequence goes on from NZ_CABTZZ010000060.1 coordinate 5,938, forward strand.
CGGTCACCTCGCGGAAATGGCGTTAGAGCCAGTACTTCCCTCCAAAGAAGAATTCCCTTACGCTATCCGCCAAGTATCCGAAGTTATGGGTTCGAACGGCTCTTCCTCTATGGGTTCGGCTTGCGCCTCCACGATTTCGCTACTGAATGCGGGCGTGCCGCTAAAAGCCCCGGTTGCCGGGATTGCCATGGGGCTAATGAGTGAGCCTAACGAGGACGGGACCACGAAGTACATGACCCTCACCGATATTTTGGGAGCCGAGGACGGCTTTGGGGATATGGACTTCAAGGTCACCGGTACCCGGGACTTTATTACCGCCCTACAGCTAGACACCAAGCTGGATGGTATCCCCTCTGACGTGCTGAAAGGTGCGCTAGCTCAGGCTAAGGAAGCCCGCCTGGAAATCTTGAACCTGATTGAACAGGCCATTCCAGAACCGGACGAAATGAGCCCCTATGCTCCGCGCATCATCACCGTACAGGTGCCGGTAGACAAGATTGGCGAGGTCATCGGCCCTAAGGGCAAGATGATTAACCAGATTCAAGAAGATACTGGCGCGGAAGTAACTATCGAAGATGACGGCACTGTCTATATTTCTTCCTCCGATGCTGAATCGGCAGAGGCAGCGCGGGCCGCCGTGAATGCAATCGCTAACCCGCAAATGCCTGAGGTAGGGGAGCGTTTCGTGGGAACCGTGGTTAAGACCACTTCCTTCGGGGCTTTCATATCCCTGACCCCCGGCAAGGACGGTCTGCTGCATATTTCCCAGATTCGTCGTCTGGTAGGGGGCAAACGCATCAACCAGGTAGAGGACGTACTGGGCGTTGGCGACCAAGTTCAGGTAGAGATCGAAGAAATCGATGAACGGGGCAAACTATCGCTGGTGGCGGTACTCAGTGAAGAGCAAGAGGCCGCATTAGCTGAAAACGAAGCTAAGCAGGAATCTCGTCGCTCCGAAGACGAAGATCGTCCTCGTCGCTCTCGTAACCGTAGCCGCCGGCACCGCAATAATCGCCGCGGTGATCGCCGCGATGATCGGCGTGACGATCGCCGCGAAGAGCAATCAGATGGTGACGACGAATAATCGATAACTAAGTTGGCGAGGGGGGGGGAAAGCTCGCCCCCCCCCACACCCGGGACATGTTTCCCCCGTGTTCCGGGGAGCCTTTTCCCCCCCGGCGGGAAAAAAACGGGGCTGCGGGGGCGGCGGTCGGGGCCCCCCGCCACAACGGCGGCGGCTGGCTGCACGACGACCTGGCCACCTTCCTGAGCGGAAAGCCGTACATCCGGTTCACTCCGCGCGGCCAATACATCGGAACGGAACCGTACAACAAGTGGACCAAGCCCTCCTGCGTCCTCGTGTGCGAGGACAACTATTCCGACGCCTCCGGCTTCCCCTACACCTACCGGACCCTCGGGATCGGCAAACTGGTCGGAGCCCCGGTGCCGGGAACGATGACCGCCGTCTGGTGGGAGACCCAGATCAATCCGTCCATCGTGTTCGGCATTCCGCAGGTGGGATCCTGGGCGATCCGGGAAGGACGGTACATGGAGAATATGCAGCTGGAGCCCGACATCCTGATCTACAACGA
>NZ_CABTZZ010000061.1 GCF_902489465.1 uncultured Varibaculum sp.
TCAAGCAGAAGACGGCATACGAAATCGCCTCAGCCACCTCCACAGACAATTCTGCAGATATTGCTTTAGCGAGCGGTTTAGGAACGGCATAGGTTTCCTCACCGCTGGTGGGATCTTCACTAATGCTCGCGTAGTAGAGCTTGTCTAAACCAATAGTTGCCATGGTATTTCCTTTCTTTTGGATCCTCGTATTGAGGGGTGAAATGTTTTTTCTCAGTTATTCTTGAGGTTAGGTGCGTGTGAACGAAGGGCGTGGTTGTGATGGCGCGTGGTAAAGCGGTAGAGCTTTTTCTGGTCGATGGAACCCCGGGAGGTATGGCTACTGCCGGGATAGCGGATTGGACGGGTATCCTCACCTCTGCACGCCGCGATCAACTTTCCCAGCTTTATAAGCGAGAGGAAGCCAATAGTAACGGCGTATATATCCTCCTTGGTAATGACCCCGAAGCTATTGAGAACACCTGGTGCTACATCGGCAAGACAGAAAACTTTGTAGAGCGCTTACGCGATCATGACAAAAAGAAACCACAGTGGGAAAAGGTCGTTATTATTGCGAGCTTGCAACGATCTTTTAACGAGGGACATTGGGGCTATTTAGAAGCCCGTCTGGTTGAAATCGCCAAGAATGCTGAGCGCTGTTCTATGCCCGATAACAAACAAACCCCTCGGGTTAGGAAGCTTTCTGAAGCGCAACGAGCATCAGCAGAATCATTCTTAGACAATATGAAGCTAATTTTGCCAATCCTGGGAGTCAACGTTTTGCGATCCCCAGAAAATACCGTGCAACCAGCTACCACTCAGATAGCTTCTTCGCCTATTTTCCATCTGCGCAGACAAAAAGATCGGATAGATGCCTCTATGCAACTGATCGATGGAGAGTTTTTCCTCCTCAAAGGATCAATCGTGGTTGCTAGCTGGGAAACCAGCAAAGCCAGAAGCCAGGCAACGGTTAACTCGTATGCGACTATAGCTAGTCGTCACCAAAAGTTAGTTAGTGATGGGTCAATCCGCATAGAAGATAATCGCGGCGTGGTCACCCGGGATATTGCTTTTACTTCTCCCTCAGCCGCAGCCGCCATAGTTCTAGGCACCTCCGCCAACGGTAGAGCACGCTGGGAAAATGATGAGGGACAAAATTATGGAGCCTGGGAGGAAAACAATAACTCCTAGAAAATAGTCGGCGAATAATCCGCGATGTCGATTGAATAATGGTGGTAGCCGGTATCGTCCTCGTATCCGATATAACTCCTGCCTGTAATAACCAGGCGAGCGCTAATTAGAGCTTTCGTGATCTGGTCTCTTAGTGCCAAATAGTTGGTTTTCGTGAACAGGCTGATTCGGGCTTCTTCTATTTCGATACCGGGGGTGTTGTCGGCGAAGATCTCGAAAGAATCTGTTAACGGGGTAAAGACTAGATACGTGTCAGGGGCTGGGGAATCGGTGTAGCAGCTGACTGCATAGGCGAACCCAAGTTGTTTAGCTATGTGGCTTAGGTTTTCTAAAAGCCCGCTCATGGTTTCACCTGTTCGATTCGCGCGGCTAGCGTTTGTTTCATTGCGGCTATTGCGGCTCGCCTGGTTTGGGAACGCGTGGGAGCTAGGAAGGGTCTAGCGGGCTGGTTGGAGCGCCCGTGTTCAAGAACGTTAGCGATTAGTGCGTTAGGCCTACCATCGTCTCGGTTCTCGGCGAAACCAACTTTAATGTTATAGTCGCCACGGCTATTGACTTTTACTGGCGCGGTTCCTAACGCTTTGGCGAGCTGACCGGTAGAACGGGAGGGCTGTTTTGTATTCGAACCGATTGCTGCAGAAAGGTTAGAGCGCATACGCGGCTCCACGATATTAGCCCCGGCTTTAAGCACTTGCTCAGCGGAGTTATCAATGAGGCTGCTGGCTGAGTCGAGTGCGTCAATGAAATCGTTGGGAAGCTTGATTTGTACTCTAGCCATCAGGGTGCTCCTTCTGCTTCGGTGCGGTGAGCCAAAATCTCGACATAGCGGCCGATAGGTTCAACAGCATCAATAACGTACCTGCCACGTGCGGAGCTGATTTCCATCGCCTCGGTTATTTTTACGCCGGGTATTGCTCTGATCCGGAATAACAGGTCTGCTTTGGTGTAGGCGGCGCGGTTGACCCAAGCCGGTGAAGCGTGCTGCACTTCCATATATGCGCGCACCGAAGCAATAACCTCATCACCAGTAGTGGCGAACCCGGCAGCGTCTTTAGTAACCACTGGCTGTATCAAGTCGATATGCTCGCTCATTTTTCCTAACGTTGCCATCAGGCGCGCCTTTCTTTAGATTTTCCAGTCCCGATCCAGACGAAGCAGGGTATTAACTGCGTTCCACACGGCGCGGGCAGCATCGGTTTTGTCTGCCCAAAACCCGGCGGTTGCTCCATCTCTGGATTCGTAGAAATGGGTGGCGAGCATAATAATGCCTTGCCGGGTTGCCTGCGACATGGGCTGCGTTTGGTAGTAGCCCTCGGGCAGATGTTGGTAAGCGGTGGCATAGGAGATGGCAGCCAAAACAAACGAGGCAATCAAAGAATCATCCTCGCTATGGTTGACCAGTAGATTCTGCTTGACTAAGGCCATGAGTTCGTCTGTTTTCATGGCTGCCACCTCCTAACTATTTTTATGGTTTACCCCGCGGTCTTCTGGGTAAGAACCTTGATCGCTTCGGGCAAGACGAGCTTGCCGTCTAGGCGTTGGGAGGCGAGGAACCCGATCTGCCCGGTGGTTGCAAATAACTCGTTTAAGCGTTTGAAGGAGCGGCCTTGCCGGTCAGCAATCCAATAAAAACCGAGGTCACCGAACGCTACTGTGCGCGCCCCCGCTTTAAGCTCAGGTGCAAAAACACTGGTGTAGACGGGTCGTCCAAGAATCATGTCGGGAGTCCCAGCAGTTATCGCCGGTTGCCACAGGTACTGCCCGTTACCGTCTTTGAGCTTGCGTACGGTCTTTATTGTTGCATCGTTCATCAGCCACACCGCACGCGCCCGGTAGGGGGAGCGCAAACTATAGTGCAGATCGATGAGTTCATCAGCGCTAATGTCGGTAGGCTTGGCACTGGTCACGCCTAAGTCTGCTCCGCCGGTGGGGTTGAAGATACCGGTGGGTTTACCTTTACCATCGCCAACCAGGAAGGCTTCTTCTTCAGCAGCCCCAATACGGCGAGCAAACTCGCTCGCTAGGTATTGTTCAACGTTAAATGCTGCATCGTTGAGCAGTTCTTCGCTGATTTTGAGGAAGGTACCCAGCTTGAACGCCGACAGGGAGATTTGGGTGAAGGCTTCATCGGATTCGTTGTATGGTTTGCCTTCATCCAGCCAGGTAGCGGTGCCATGGGTAGACACGACAGGGATCTTGCGATCCCCGCTAGTGGTCTGAATAACCTTGGCGAGGGTGCGCATGATGTTTTGGTCGGCTAAAGACTGCACTAGGGTGCGTTCGAACTCGTCAGGCACTAGGTATCCGCCCTCAGAATCCACCCCCTCGCTTAGCGCATTCCTTACTTCCATGGGTGAGGTGTTAAGCCGCATCGCATCCCAAAACGCCCGCTTGTAGGAAGCTGTAGCACGGGCAGGCTTGACCTTACTGTCTTCGCCCATACCGCTTCCAGGAGCGGAAGTGATGGGATTACAGGTCGCCTTGGCAAGAGTGTTTTCTAGGCGTTCGGCTCGCTCACATCGAGCAATCTCGCCGCTAAGTGCCTCAATCTCGGCCTCCATTTTGGCGTAGGCCGCGTCATCTTCGGCGTTTAGACAGCCAGTCTCGCTATCGCGCCGCTCATCTAGAAACTTCTTAGCCTTATTCCAGGTTTGGGCACGCCGGGTATACAAATCAGTAACAGTAGTCATAATGGAATATTTCCTCTCTTAGTTAATGGGGTTGGTTGGTTAAATGGGCGTATAAATCAACAACCCGCCGACCACAAGAGGCAGCGGGCTTTAAACAAGGATGGTCACTTACAGGAGGCGGCGGCCCGGGAGGGGCAGCACTTTTACCGTGCATAGCTAGTTGGGCAACAAGTTGTTGCTCTGAAACCTTTCTGGAAAACACCACGCCGAGCTCATTTTTCGCTCGCCCCGGTACTTTCTTGCTCACCGATTCTTCATCCTCGCCATCACCAGGATCATCACGCTTGTCAGGATTGGCCTTATCGGGCTCGTCATCTTTGTCTGGATAAGGGGCTTGTTTGCTGGTGAGGATTTCATTTGCGAACCCCAAGTCGATAGCAGCTGTCGCGTCCATCCATGTCTCCATATCCATGAGCTTGGAAAGTTTCGCCCGGGACAAGCCAGTTTTTAGCTGGTAGGCGTTGATAATCGAGTCTTTGACCGATTCAAGCATGTCCAGGGCACGCGACAGCTCGGTTTTATCACCCATAGCGAGCGTGGCGGGATTATGGATCATGAGCATCGAAACCGGGCTCATAGCCACCGTGGACGCCGCCATAGCAATCACAGATGCCGCCGATGCCGCGATCCCGTCAATATTCACCGTGACTTTACCGGGATAATCCAGCAGCATGTTATAGATACGAGCAGCTGCCACTACGTCACCGCCAGGCGAATTCAACCAGATAGTGACCGGCCCAGACCCCGCGTTTAACTCGGAGGCAAAAACCGCTGGGGTTATGTCATCATCTAGCCATGATTCCTCAGCGATAACCCCGTTAATACGCAAAACCCTTTCACCCCCATCACTGTTCGGGCTGGTTTCCTGTGGGGTTAGCCAGTTCCAAAAACGCTTCACATTTTCCTCCTCAATAGTTGGTTCTCTCTAGGTTCTTTAGGCACTTCATCACCAGACTCGCCTTTATCGGCTTGTTGGGAGTCGGCATAAGCCCCAGCCATAGGAAGCGGGAGCATGTTCCCGTTCACTAGGTACAGATCCCCGCCATCGACCTCATCGATCCGGTCAAGGTTTTCTAACTCTCGGATATCGTTGGCGCTCATCCACCCGTTTTGGCGAGCTACCGCGTATCCCTCCATACGCGACTGGTAATCCCCGCGCAGCAACCCCTCGACATTGAACTTCACAAACAACTGCTGCTTTTCACGCGGGTTCAACAGAGTTTTCGTGATGGCTTGTTCCCAGCGGACTACCCACGGATCAAGCGTGTATTTCACGAACTCTAAAGACTGCTGCTCAATATTGCTGAAGCTAGATTTTTCCAGGTCACCGATCATGTGGGGCGGAATACGGAAAATCCGGGCGATCTCATTGAGCTGAAACTTTCTCGTTTCAAGAAACTGCGCCTGCTCCGGAGACACGCTAATCGGCGTGTATTTCATTCCCTCTTCCAAAACAGCGACCTTATTGCCGTTCTTCGCACCACCAAAGGTAGCCTGCCAGGACTCACGCACCCGAGAAGGATCCTTAATCGTGCCAGGATGCTCTAACACCCCGCCAGGAGCCGCACCATTAGCAAAAAATGAGGCACCGTAATCTTCGGTAGCCTGCGCGAGTCCGATAGCGTTTTTTGCCATCGCGATTGGGGAATATCCAACCAATCCATCGAAACCAAGACCTGGAATATGAAGCACATCATTAGGGGTAAGCCGAATGGTTTGGTACTCTCCTGCGGGTTCGTCCCAGCTGGTTTGGTATTCGTAATACAAAGCGTTGCTGTCCAGATCCCTGCCTACGCTCATCCGATTCGGTTGCAGCGGATACAGTCCAATGACTTCGCCTAGACCGTTACGCACTACCTGAGCGAACGCGTTACCCCACAACAACAGGTGCGTCATGAGCGTTTCTCTAAATACGAAGCTCGTCATCTCGGGGTTCGGCTCATCATGCAACAGCCGGTATAAGGGGTGGTCGAGGGCTTTTTCCTTGCCGCCACCGTCCTTGTAACGGTATACGTGCAGTGGTAGCCCGGCTATCGCTTCGGCCAGGATCCTCACGCACGAATACACGGCGGTCATTTGCATCGCGCTACGTTCGGTCACCGGACGCCCAGCAGATGTCGGCCCAAACAAAAAGCTGTAGCTAGTGGACAGTTGATGGTCATCGACTGGTTTCGGTCTGCCGCGTAGCCAGTTGAATAGGCCCATGATAACGCTCCTAAAATTGAGACTAGGTGAATTTGTCTGATGTACTTGACGCGAGTGGTCGGAGTGTGATTACATTGAGGTACGGAGGCGCAGAAAGCGTTATCCAGTCCAAAAAAGACACGTCACCTCGGTGACCTGATCGAAAGGATCATTATGTATTCATTTGATGAAGCCACGTATGGCTTTGAAACTGCCAAGGAGATTCTTGGGGTCGGCTCGAACACGATGACGAAGCTCATCGATCTCAATCTGATTTCTGTTTATCCGGATGGGGCAAACCAAAGGAATCAGAAGTATGCAGGATGGGATCTAGGTTTCTTAGCTTCAGCTAGAAATCGTCCCCTACACCTTGAGCAAGGAGAACAGGCTCTTATCGCATCGATAGGTTTGGAGGATGCTGAAATGGTTCCCTCTCCTTATTTCGATGCTACGTGGGGTCGAGACTGGTGCAAGAAGCCTTTAGAAGATGTGAAAGCAAACGTCTCACCAGAGGTGTGGAAACGGATATGCGCTGGCACACTTCGAGTTACTGGACACTGGAGAGTCAAGCAAGAAGATGTTGACTCACTCGTTGAGAACCAATCAATCTTTCTTGCATCCTATGCAGGATTCCTCCTTGAAGGCGGCAGAATTATTGACTGGATTCCAGGAGTGAACAGTGATTCGGGTGGACGCTGTTTCCTCATCAAGCCCTTTGATAAGCATGAGCGATACCAGTACGCCCACAACTATCTTGCTTCACGGCAAGGGCCAATGAACAAGGTATGGACGGCTGAAGAACTCGCCGAGCTAGCAACCGACGAGTAAACATCACTGCCAAGAAATGAGTGTGGCTGGGAAACGCGGTGCATTTCCCAGCCACACTCATAGTACGAATAGCCCGCGCGAGTCATACACGCTCCCACCCATGCTCGCGTTGCCGCCGCGTATGGCCCGGTCGAGGGCCATGATGGTGGCGACGACTCCATCGATCTTCTCCGTGGACTTTTGCTTATCTGGCTTAATGTTTCCGGCCGGGTCGGTGCGCACGTGAATGTTATCGACCATCCAGGCCAGCACCGGGTGTCCGCCATGGGCGAGCTTGCCCTCGAGGGCGAGTTTCATGA
>NZ_CABTZZ010000062.1 GCF_902489465.1 uncultured Varibaculum sp.
CCGGCCCGCCTTTTCATGCTTCTATCTATTCTTGAGTTTTAGGGCTAATGCCGGGCTAAGTAACATTTTTTGTGTCTTTATTTTGGTGTTTTTACTGGTGGTATTGCGTAATTTGGGGATTGTATAGCTTATTGAGCTGGTTTTCTAAGGGGAGCTGACTCTCCGTTTTTGTCTCTATTTGCGCGGTATCGCTGTAGGTAGCGCGATAGTCTCGGTTTGCTTAACTATACAGATTGCCCAGTTAGTGTTTTAAGGTTTCGTGGGCAGCGTGCCCTTCGGGCTCAATCTGCAGGGTGCAATGTTCTATCTTGCGTGGGAAATGGGTTTTCATACATTCTTCTACCTGGTGTAACACTTCCAGGGCATGACCATCCCGGTAGCACTCCTTGGCGATAATGATATGTGCTGATAAAAGCACGGTTTGGGAGTTTAATGGCCATACGTGCAGGTCATGGATTCCAATTACATGTTCTACCTGCAAAATATGGTTCCTAATTTCCGCGACCTTCAATTCGCTGGGTGTGCGGTCTAGCAGGATTGATCCCGCGTCTTTTAACAACTTGTAGCCGCGCGGCAGCATGGCGCCGGCAATCAGTAAGGATATTACGGCGTCTACCCGGGTAATGCCGCTAATACGGGTAATAATGCCGCCAGCGATCACTCCGACAGAGGAAATCGCATCTACGGAAACCTCCAGGAATGCGGCTCTAATATTTAAATTGTCACGATGGCGTCCTAGCATTACCAGCATTGATGCCAAATTGCCCAGTAAGCCGGCCACCGCCCAGGCAGCCATCTGAGTACCGTCAACCGCAGTAGGAGTAAGAAGCCGAATACCTGCTTGGTATCCGATGATCGTACAGATGATTATGATCATGCCGGCCTGGATTCCGCCTGCAATTGCTTCTAGGCGGGCATAGCCATAGGTGAGTTCACCGCTAGCAGGGCGAGTCATCAACGTAGCAGTGAAAGCAGCTAAGAATAAGCCTATGGAATCAATCGCCACGTGTCCGGTATCTGCCGCTAAAGCCAGAGAACCCGAAATAATAGAGCCGATTAACTGGGCAACCAGTACCCCCAAGGTGATACCAGCGGCAATTAGCAGACGGGTACGGGTAGATTCACTGGTAGAAGCATGTTGATGCACGGTGACGCCACCTCTTACTAAGGGATACCTAAATAAGTAACATTTTGCTACCTCAACCAAACCAATTCCAATAAAATTTGTCAACAGCCCTCCCAAATTTAAATAAAAGATGGAAGAATGATAAATATGTCGTCAAGTGATACTCCGGCGCTACGTGGATGGCGCCATTTGTTTTCTGGTAAAGAACGAGAAGTTTACTACCCCGCGGGACAATCGGCTCATGATTCCGACACCGTGATGATTCTGGCTACCGACCGTTTCAGTGCCTATGGTCAGGTATTTCCCACTGAAATCCCCGGTAAAGGTATTGCTCTTACCCAACTGACTACCTGGTGGTTGGAACAGCTTGGGGATTCGATTCCCAATCATTTTCTATCTACGTCTTCGGTACCAGAGATGGTGGCCGGACGAGCGATGATTTGCCGTCGCCTCGACATGTATCCCTTGGAATGCCATGTGTCTGGTTATCTGGCAGGTGAAGCATGGCGGGAGTATCAGGCGAAAGGCACTATCGGGGGTGCGCGGATGCCGGCGGGGTTGCAACAGGATCAAAAACTAGAGGAACCAGTTTTTAATCCGGTAGCAAAGACTCAGATGGGAAGGCACGATAGTAACGTTTCTTGGGAAGCGCTACAGTCCTTGGTCGGCAGTGGACGTGTGGATCAAATTATCGAGTACTCGCTAGATCTGTACCAGCGAGCGGCCAAGATTGCTTGGGACTGCGGGATTATTTTGGGATCCACCAAGTTCGAGTTTGGCTCCGCTCTTCCCTATGGTGGCGAGGCCGTGGTATTAGGAGATGAGGTACTGACCCCCGATTCTTCGCGTTTTTGGAATGCCGATAGCTATGAAGTGGGAAAGCGTAATCCCCGGCTAGATACCCAGATATTGCGTGATTGGGTCGATTCTGACGCGTGTCAGTGGCAGCCCTATAAACGGCAAGAACCCCCGCAGATTCCCGCGGATGTGGTGAAGCAAACTTCTGACCGTTATCAAGAAATCTACGAGACGCTCACGGGGCGTACCCTAAACGAATAAGCCGACAGATTTTCCACAGGCAATATCCACAGATAATGCTGCGGTTTTACTCCAGTTAACAACCCTGTGGATATTGCCTGTGGATATTTGTTTTTTCACTAGCTTAATAACCTGAAATGTCAAATTACTTCTAGTTAACCTCAGGTAAACCTTGAGGGTATTAAGGGTTTGGACTGGTAGAAATGGTATTCAAGCTACTAGCTGCAACAATGGTAAAATCTCGCGGTAGCCTGGGGATAACCAGTGACAAAACTCCTAAAAAGTAGAAGAATCACCGGAGTGTGTAGAGGTTTTCAACAGCGAATATTTGCGGAGGTATTCGGAAAGCGCGGCCTTGAGCAGGTGCTTAACGAAACCCTCAAGTAATTGCTTGAGGGTTTTAATCTCTTCCAGGTTAAGGGGCAGCCTGGCTATAGGTAAACCGAATACGGAGCAGCAACTAGATAAAAAACTGCTGCCCGACAAATTATTTTGCCGAGCAGCAGCCCAGAGTAAAAATTTTTAGCAGCCTAAACTACTAAAACATCCAAGTGGCTAGCAGTTACTTGGTCTTCTTATTGGTGATTCCCAAGTAGACGCTAATCAAACCAACTGCGATCACGATTGCCACGATAAAACTAATAAAGCCGTGACCGTCGCCAATAATCTTGGCTAGGATCCAGTCAGACAGACCAGCAGAAACCATGCCGATGATGATGGTGATGATCATCCCCATGTTTTGTTTGCCCTTCATGAAGAAGCGCGCTAGAGCCCCGATAATGCCGCCAACAATAATTGAACCGATGATTCCCATTTTTATCCCTCGTTATTATCTTACTGGTTACGATGCTTACGCTTCCTGTCTAGCACTCCAGGACGGTATTGTGCAAGAGCGACTGCCAAGGAAATGCATAGTAATCCCACTATTTCCCCCCAATTTGGCAGGTGGCGGAGGCCGATCATGCTAACCACCTCACTTATCGCTGGCATTAAGCATGCTAACAGCGAAAATATATCGGGGCTCAAACGGCGTAGCGCCACTTGTTCTAAAGGGAATGGCAGCGCGGTAGACAGTATCCCTACGGCGACACAACAGAGTAAAACCCAACTACTTTGTCAACCAGCAGCAATCTCGGCAGAGCCGATTAGCGGCACGGTTAATAAGGCGCAGGAATCCGGTCAGAAATCTTGTTCGCTTTGCCCATCGTTTGATCCGCTTAGGGCTGTAAGTCTACAAATAGCGCGCGGTGATCGGAGATGGGCATCTCAATAGTGTCCACCTGTGAAATCTGGCAGGTGGGGGGAGCAAATAGCTGGTCAATATGGAATCGGGGGTGATCTGCCGGGAAAGTGGGGGCACTCGCGAAAGTCAAATAGGGGTAGACGGTGCGAGAGATCTCCTGGCGCAGATTCATATCGCCAACTAGCAGCGGGGTTGCCTTGCCAGCAAGTAGCGACATTCCCTGCCACGAGCGGATTAGTTGTCGTTTGGCGGTGTCTACCCCGAGGTCTAGATGGGTGCCGGCTACTAGAAATTTTCCCTGCTCGGTAGTGATTTCGGCTCCTAGCAAGCTGCGGGTCTGCCCGCCATAAAACTTCCAGGTACGCGGATCCGGGCTGGAAATATTTATCCTGGGGGCAGCAGAACCGAGTTTGGCGCTTACCCAGCGCCGCACCGGATGAGGGGTAAGTAGTCCTACTCCGTACCCTCCCAGCAGTGGACGATCGGCGCAGAAAGGATTACGGGTTTTTCCGAGGGAATCGCTGGGTAGCGTTACCGGTAAGCGTAGCCCTAACAGAATTTGGCCGGCGAAAAAACTCAAAAATCGCTGCTGCCACTGCTTTCCAGAAACTTCGGTTAATGCATCTGCCAGAGCGCGGGTTTGGTCTACAAAACCGGAACGTGCCTGATAGAAGTCGACTTCTTGCAGACAAATAGCATCGGGGTGATAATCACTAAACTGCTCCGCCAGTACTTGCCAGTGATCTCGCGATTGGGCTTTTCGCGCTGTGGGAGTGCCGTGTTGCAGATTTGCGCTGATAATCCGCATATTATTCGGCCTGAAAATCTAGGCAGATCGAGTTAATGCAATAGCGCTGTCCCGTAGGCATGTCGGGTGCGTCCTCAAAAACATGACCCAAGTGGCTTTGGCAGTTAGCGCAACGCACCTCGGTTCTCTCCATGCCATGGGAAGAGTCCTGATGGTAAGTGACCGCGGCGTCCTCGGGTTGGAAAAATGCGGGCCAACCGCAGTGGGAATCAAACTTGGTATCGGAGCGGAATAACTCTGCCCCGCAGGCACGGCAACGGTAGATGCCCTGTCGCTTCTCATGTAGGTATTTTCCGGTGCCGGGGCGTTCAGTACCTGCTTCGCGCAAAACATGGTATTCGCTGGCATCTAGGCGGGCTCGCCAATCAGTCTCACTTGCGTGGCGAGGATCAAAATCACTCATAACTTATCCTTTCTGCAAATCATTCTCGCCCACCAATTTGCGAGCCAAACGATGAACTTCTTCCTCGGAACGGTCACGGCTTAGGTAGCGTACTTGTTGCGGTTGAATCCGGCGAGAAACCAAAGCCCAAGGCACTTCCTTCACCAACCACTGAATTAGTTGTTCCCGCAGGTAACAGCGTAATACCCATAAATCAGAGCTATCGGCTGCCGACACTGAGATCCGAACTGTCTGACAGTCGGCGGTCATATCGGATACTTCGACGCTGGCGCTGCGCCCGTCCCAAAGCTCAGTTCCGGAAAGCAGGAGATCCACTTGTGCCCGAATGGAATCAATGGGGGCAGAGTAGTCTAGTTGCAATTCCACTATCCCTAACTGTTGACTGTGTTTACGCGTCCAGTTCTCAAACTTCTGCTGGGTGAAATGGGTGGACGGCACAATCATGCGCCGTTCATCGTAAAGGTTAAGCACCACGTAAGTGAGGGTGATTTCTTCTACCGTACCCAGCTCTTTTGTTCCATCCAAACCAGGAACCTGCACCTTGTCGCCGACCCGGAGGGCATCTGAAAGCGCCATCTGGACTCCCGCGAACACATTAGCCAGAGTTGACTGGGCAGCCAAAGTAGCCACGATTGAGGCCACCCCTGCCGAGGCCAGCATGGAGCTCATGGCCACTTGGGCAGATGGGAAAGTTAATATGGCGCTAGAAATCCCCACTACTACTACAACTGCTTGCAGTAGCCTGCGAATCACCTGTGCTTGGGTGAGCATTTTCGAACGGCTGCGTGAGGGTTTCTCGCGGTTGGCGTTAACCGCCACATCTTCAATGAAGTAACAGATGCGGGTGATCAAAAAAGTAAAAGCTAAAATGACCGCGATTAGCAGTCCTTGGCTGAACCTGCCAATACCAGTCGAGCGGGAAATCTCTAGACCCGAAGTAGTGTATTTCCAGCCGAGATAGGCGCCCAAGATCATCAGCGTCACCAAGAGGCTGCGGGTGGCACGATTGAGTACCAGTTGAGTTAAGGGTTCGCGCTTAGCCAGCAGTTTCAAAATAGCAACAGTAATTAGAGCCAAGACAAAACCCGCCAGCACCCCCACGCCCATGCCCGCGAGACTAGTTAACCAGTCAAAAACTTGTTCGACGGTTTCATCTGACGAGGACGTGTCTAAAGGTTGCAGCTGCATATTCCTAGACTACGTTTCACCGGCGAAAAATGCAGTCATTAAACTCCTAGAATCCGCGGTGAATCAAAGTTGTGAGAGGCTTCATAGGCTAACGCTTTGCCTTTAGTTACTTAATGCCGGTAAGCTTATTCAAGTCTGAGCCGAGGCCATTAGGCTAGGCCGCAAGGCCCCCATCGTCTAGAGGCCTAGGACACCGCCCTTTCACGGCGACGGCACGGGTTCGAATCCCGTTGGGGGTACGATCCGCCGAAAGGTGGAAGATAAATGAATATGGCCCAGTGGCGCAGTTGGTTAGCGCGCCGCCCTGTCACGGC
>NZ_CABTZZ010000063.1 GCF_902489465.1 uncultured Varibaculum sp.
TAGACAAATACGATCTATAATATACACTCTATAATATTTAATGTCTAAATTACTTACAATTTAAAAATAAATAAATTTACTAGACATTACACGTTGCACTGTATATGGGTTTGGGGGTTGAAATGAAACCGTCTTGGCTGGTGATTGGCCTGGGCAATCCAGGAGAAAAATACGCGGGAACCCGCCATAATGCCGGTCATCTGACGATTGACCACTTGGCACAAGCCCAAGGAGAACAGCTACGACGCCATAAAACCGGCTGCCAGGTAGCAACTTTACACCTGGGAATGCTAGGCACTCCCGGGCCGGCGGTGTACCTGGCGAAGCTGGATTCCTATATGAATACCTCAGGAATTCCCACCGCTAAACTGGTGAAGTTTTTCGGGATTGACCCCGCACAAAACTTGCTGATAGTCCACGATGAACTGGATCTAGCTGCCTACGATTTACGGCTTAAACGCGGAGGCGGCGAAGGCGGTCACAACGGTCTGCGCTCCATCAGTCAGAACCTGGGAACTAAAGACTATGCGCGCCTGCGGATCGGGATTGGTCGTCCTCATCCTCGGCAAAATCCCGCCGACTATGTGCTTTCCCGTTTTCCCCGCGGGGAACAAGGAGCCCTTAAAGAGGCTTTAGAGCGCGCTGGACAAGCGATAACCGAAGTGGTGACCCAGGGTTTTATACGGGCGCAACAGCGTCTGAACTCTCACGATTTTTAGTACCGTTAAATGGGTAGCTACCCTAGTTATCGGCTGAGGCAGGGCTGGTTTTTACTTTCGCGTCGTTCGCGGTCAGCCCGGGGAGCGGTCCCGCATCATGCCCTAATTGGGCTTGTAAATCCACCAAACTAGCCAGGGTGGGAGATAGTAGTGCCTGTTGCACATCCGGAACCAGGGGAAGTAAATCCATCTGCACTTGGCAGGCAAGCCCTATCCCTTTCGCAATTGCGGGCTTATCGGCACCGCTAAAACCGGAGTAGGGCTGATAGGCCGCTTCGCGCGGATCAGAATCTAACTGAGCGACTAGCTGTTGTATCTGGCGCAGCAGCAGGGGAGTGAGCACGTTAGAAACCAGGTTTTTTAACTGTATATCCTGGCTTTGCGCAACATTTTTCTCGATATTAAAGCGCAGGGAATCCAGTTGTTTAATACTGCGGGAAATCTCGTTTTTTTGCTGCTGACTTAAGGGTCTGTTGGCTTGATTCTGCTGGGTTTTGGCGGCTGGGGTGGCGGGGTGCCACTTACCTTCCCGGTAGCTTTGCGTCGCCAGCGGGGTGGTTTGGGCAGGCGGTAGTGTTAGGGAAGAAGCAGCCGCGATTTGCTTGCTTTCCCGCTCCATAGCCACCCCGGTAGCGAATAGCACTTTTGCTAAGTCCTCGGTTTCCTCAGCGCGCGCGGTATCGTCCTCATTGCCCCCACTAGCGGCTAGCTGCTGGCGCGATAGTAAAATAAGTGCCCCGGCGTCATTTAAGATATCAGCCTGGCAATCTGCCAGTTTATGGACTAAGGCTTGTCCATTTCCGGGGACGCGATAGTCAGCAGGCTCTGGCAGGTTCTCTGATTTTCCTTTGCCTGAAAGTTTCACTTCCTGGGTAGGCCAGCGTTGCCCCAGAACTTTACTGCGGGCGGTGAAATGATTTTTGAATCCTGCTAGCTTCGGGTCAGAGCCAAAAACAGTTTCGATGCCGCTGGTGATAGCTTCTTGACAGGAACTGGCGCGATAGCGTGCCATCTGGGTTAGGCTCGCGGTGATTGAGTCGCCGGAACCATCATCAATCCGCACCCCGCAGCCAGAAAGGCTCAGCGAAGCAACTAACAGCCCAGTAAGGGGCACAATCCAGGTTTTTTTCATCAAAGTTAAGTTTGCCACGGGTAACATGTTTTTTGAAATGATAAAACTGTGAGGCGAACAAGAGACGAGGAAAAATGACGAAACCGAGCACCAATTTGGAAAATGAACTTGTTGATCTGCTGCGCCCAAATTGTGAAGCGGCCGGCCTTTACCTAGAGGAAGTATCGTTAAAGCGAGCCGGGAAATACACTCGTCTGGTGGTGACGGTGGATTTACCTCGCGGACCGGGCGCTGTGAATGAAGAACAGCTTTCGCAGGTAACTTTGGAGATTTCCCGGCATTTAGATGAAGCTGACCCGATTAAAGGAACCTATAACCTGGAGGTCTCTACCCCGGGGATTGAGCGTCCCTTAAAGGAGGAACGCCAGTTTTCTAGGGCAATCGGGCATCGCGTAAAGGTGAAAATATGTGATGGTACCCGCGAAGAGGGTAAGCTGGTGGATACAACAACTGAAGACATCGAATTGGAAACTGCCGCTGGCCGGCGCACTATCGCTTTAGCAGATATTACGCACGCCCAAATGGTGGTGCAGTTCTAAGGCTCGTAAGGAGCATCATGGATATTGATATGGCCGCTTTACGAATGGTAGAAGCGGAGAAGGGCGTCAGTCTCGATACCCTTATGGCTGCTATCGAAGACGCTTTACTAAAGGCGTACCACAATGCCCCGGGAGCACTTGAGGACGCGCGGGTAGAAGTCGATCGCAAAAATGGCCATGTAATGGTGATGGCAGCGGAGATCGATGAGGACGGCAATAAGATCGGCGAATTTGATGACACTCCGTCAGGGTTCGGGCGGATCGCTACTACCACTGCCCGCTCCATTATTATGCAGCGGCTACGGGAGGCCGAGGACGAGCAGGTGTTGGGCTCTTTTAGAGACAAAAAGGGAGAAGTGGTTTCCGGGATTATCCAGCAGAGCCGAGATAAAGATGTCGTGGTGGTAAAAGTTGGCGAATTCGAGGCGGTTTTGCCGAAAGCCGAACAGGTTCCGGGAGAGCAATATCGTCACGGGCAGTGGATCCGGGCAGTAGTGGTAAAAACTACGCTGGGTGAAAAAGGGGCACGGATCGAGGTTTCGCGCCGCCACCCGGATCTGGTGCGGGGGCTGTTTTCTCGGGAAGTTCCGGAGATCACCTCGGGAGATGTGGTGATTGAGTCGGTGGCGCGAGAGGCTGGCTACCGTACCAAGATCGCGGTGCGTTCTGCTCGTCCCAATATCAATGCTAAAGGGGCTTGTATCGGGCCGATGGGACGGCGAGTGCGAGCCGTGATGAATGAGCTTAACCACGAAAAAATCGATATTATCGATTATTCCGAGGACGTGGCTACTTTCGTTGCTAATGCGCTCTCACCTGCGCATGTTACGTCTGTCACGGTAGAACCAGCCGAGCATGTATTGGCACATGTGGTGGTACCAGATTTCCAGCTTTCATTAGCTATCGGCAAAGAAGGACAAAACGCGCGTCTAGCTGCTCGTTTAACGGGAGCAAAGATTGATATTAGGTCTGATATGGAACCTGAAACAGCCAGTGAGGAAGCGCAATAACCGATTTCTGTGTGCTCGCCCTACTGTAGGTGGCTTCGGCTTATTGCGCTCAAGGCGCTAGTATAGATATCGGAACCTAACTTTGGTTGCAATGGACGCACCGGTTCTAGGCTTTGCCTCGGCCGGTGCTTTCTTGTGACTAGGCTAGGGTCGTTTAAGTAAGGTTACCGGCATCTACCCCCAGTGGATGCCCGATACAGGAAAGCAGGGTTGGAAGCTGATGGTCACCCGATGAGCAACCAGCGATGATCTGCCAATTTAAGCAATAGCCTGCTCCATGCTGGGCAGGCCAGCAAGGAGAATTGTGGCAAAACTTAGAGTTCATGAGTTAGCGAAAGAGCTCGGAACCACTTCGAAAATTGTGCTGCAGGCACTAAAAGAGTCGGGGGAGTTCGTTAAAAGCGCGTCCTCGACTATTGAGGCTCCGGTGGCGCGCAAAATGCGAGAGCATTTTGCCAAGCTAGCGGAAGAGGTAGAAACGGCAGCACCCAAGGTGAAAGCGGCAAAGAAGAAAGTCGCTAGTTCCGCCGCTAAAACCAAAGTTGCGAAGGCGCGGGCGGCTAAGGACGCGAAAGTAGCTGCCCCCAAACCGGCGGATTCAAAAGAGCCGGAAAGCGATGCGGCTAAGGCGCAGCCGGAGAATAAAGTAGAAGCGCCTACCCCTGCTAAAAAACCTGCCACTAGCGCAGCGCCTAAACCAGGGCCGAAGCCGGCCGCTAAGCCGGCTGCGAAACCAGCCAAGGCGAAGTCGCCTGAAAAATCGGCGCGTCCAGGTCCTAAACCCGGTAAGACGGGTGCTAAACCTGGCCCCAAACCGGCTCCGCGTCCGGGCGGTCCGCGCCCGGGTAACAATCCTTTTGCTTCAGCGCAGGGAATGCCGCGTCCGGGCGGTCCGCGCCCAGGAAATAATCCTTTTGCTTCAGCGCAGGGAATGCCGCGTCCAGGCGGCAGTTCTGGTGGGCAACGTAAGAACGCCGGTCGGGGTCGTCCCGGGCGGGGAAATCGGCGTGGCTCGAGTGCAACTCCAAATGTGATGCCGGCGCATTCTGCGACGGCTCCTATGATGGATCAACCGGCTCCCTCCCGCGGTCAGCGCCGCGGTGGAGGTGGGCAAGGTGGTCCTGGTGGTTCTGGCGGTCCGGGTCGTCCCGGCGGCCACCGGATGAACAATCGTGGTCGCGGCGGTTTTGGTGCCACCCAAGGCGCATTCGGTCGCGGCGGATCCTCGAAAGCGAAACGCCGTAAGTCCAAACGCGCGAAACGCGCCGAGTATGAGCAACAAACTGCTCCCAAGATTGGCGGCGTGCAGGTTCCTCACGGGGATGGCTCTACGCCATTACGTCTGCGTTCGGGAGCTTCACTAGCGGATATGGCAGATCGGATCGATTGCGATCCCGCATCCTTGGTGACTGTTCTCATGACCTTGGGGGAGATGGCTACCTCTAACCAGTCTTTGGACGAAGATACTTTGATGACCCTCGGTTCCGAACTGGGTTATCAAGTACAGGTAGTCTCGCCAGAGGACGAAGACCGCGAGCTGCTGGAATCCTTTGATATTGACCTGAAAGAGGAAGAGCAAAGCGATGAAGAGGACGCCCTGCCGCGTCCTCCGGTGGTTACGGTTATGGGTCACGTTGACCACGGTAAAA
>NZ_CABTZZ010000064.1 GCF_902489465.1 uncultured Varibaculum sp.
CGTTTTCCGAATTCTTATGCCCACCGCACCCACTCGGATAAAATCCAGCCTCCCCACGAAGACGTTGTCAGTGCCCGGTCGCGCCCCGCTCCCACCCGGTGCATCATCCCGCTTCCGCTATCCCTTTCACGCGGTTCTTTAGCTAGCCGAGTGCGCTGGACGCGCAGGTATTAAGTGAGACGAAAGATCGGTTCCTGAAAACTTGCCCTCCCCACCACTATGCACGGGAATAAGTTTTATCCGAGTCGGCTAGGCGGGCGTTAAATCCGAAAAGGCAATGCCTTTTCGGATTTTGGGCGGGAGGAAAAACTTATTCCCGTGCTGGACGTAGGGAGGAAAACCTAGCTTCCCTGTTCACTCTGTCCGGGCTACATGACTTTCGTTTTTTCAATCTTCTTGGCGGTGTCGTGAATCCGTCCAGCAATCGTATGCCGGGAAACCACCCCGAGAGCCAAGTTTGGAATCAGGAACACCAGGATTATCAGCAGGTTATAGGCAAAGTCCCCCGCATAAATCCCGGCGATAGCCGAACGCATCAGGTTAATCGCATAAGTGGCGGGTAGCAAGGGACTGATGTTTTGGAACCATTGTGGCAATAGTTCCAGCGGATAGGCTCCGCCAGCAGCAGAAATCTGTATCACCAGCAATAAGACTGCTAAGGCTTTACCCGCATTGGCAAGTGCTACCACCAGGGTATAAACGATATTGGTAAAGACGGTAGAAATTCCCCAGCCCGCCAAAATCAACAGGAAGGGGTGCGCCGGTTCAATCTCCACGAACACAATCAGCCCGAGCATCAGCAATGTGGATTGAGCCATCCCAATCATCCAGAACATAAAGTAACGTCCCAGGTACTCCTGAGCACCGGTGAATAGCGGCTTTCTTACGGCCGATTTCGCATCTGAAGTCGATTCTGGTTCGTCGGGTTTCGTGTTTGCCTCTTCTGAGCGAGACGATTCGCCCTCATCCGTATCTAAATCATCGGAAGTATCTGCCTGTTTTCGGGCTGCAACAGTGTCCAGGTAGCGTTTACCCACGTTCGCAGAAACGTCAGTGCGCAGGAAAACCCCTGCCAGGAGCGCCCCAACCCACAGGGCGATCACCGTAAATAGGGGAGCCATACCTACCCCAAAGGTGGCGACTGGGAACACCGAATTACGTTCTACCGCTACGGGGGAAGAAATCAAGCGGGCAAAACCTTCGGGGTCAGCTCCCAAGGTAGCGGCCACTTGGTTCAAGCCTCCTTTTGCTTGGGCGGAGGTAATCTGTTCATGAGCTTGGTTCAAACGACTGGCACCGTCCCGCATCTTTTTAGCGGTATTGTCCAGAGTTTTTTGGGAGCGGCGCATAGTCTCGATCATCCCGCCTGAACTTTCCGACAGGTCGGCTTGCACTGCCTGCAGGTGCGAACGGAAAACCTCCACATTCTTTCCGGCAGATTCTAGGTTTTCTCGTAGGCTTTTTATTTTTGGCTGCAAATTTTTATCATAATTGGATTGAGCAGTATCAATAGCGTGTTTTGCTTCTGCTATGGAACGTTTAGCGGCCTGCCTCAGCTCAGAATCGCGAGTTCCTCCTCGGCGCAGGTCAGCTGCAATAGCGCCCAGCTGTTCCGAAAGTACTTGTTGGCGCGCAATGGCCGCGTCCAGATCTGCCAGCAACCGGTCAACCGCAGGCTTGTTCCCCTGCCAATCCGCCCCTCCTGGCCCCAATGCTTGCTCGAGGGCGTCCCGCGTACGTTGGAAGCCAGCGATTTGTTTATCTAGCAGAGTCTGCAACTCTTCGATGCTGTCAGCACTGCTTTGGGTGGTGTTATTGGCGGAATCCAGCAATTTGTCCAACTGTTTTTGCAGGTTGGCAAGATTACTTCCTGCCAGGTTCACCGCATCATCCAACTCAGAAGAGATGACCGCGAAGGGATTGGCGCTGCCCCCGGCATTTCTGCCCCCGGTATCAAGGGTGGAGCCGATAGCCCCCTCAAAAGAGTCTTGCACCCCCGCAGCCAGCTGTTTGGCTCCGGTAGCTAGCGGTACTGCCGAACCTATCAAGGTAGACAAAGAGCTGAAAGTGCTCGCCCCTGCATTTAGCTGTGCGCTCAGGGTTTCTAGGTGGTTGCTCAGCCGATCCAGAGCTGCTTGAGTGTCGGAAGAGTCTAGGTAAGCGGACACGTCCTCAGCAATACCTACGGTGACTTCTGCCAAGGTGTGCGAAAAAACCGTATTGATTTTCGCGGTGACGCCTTGAGCACCTTGGTTGGTGAGATTGGCAGAAAGCGGGTTCTTCTTTTCGTTGGTGTAAAGCGTGATATTTGCGGGGGCAGCCCCGCCGGCATAGAACGTAAACATGGAGTGGGAAAAATCCTTGGGCAATACAATTGCCGCGTAATACTCCCCCGAACTTGCCCCTTGCAATGCTTTATCTTCGCTGGTTAACACCCAATCAAACTGATCATTTACCGCCAGTTCCTTGAGTACGACGTCTCCCACATTGACTTTTACGTTCAGGATTTTGCTGGTGTAACCCTCATCGGTACTGGCCACGGCAATCTGTAGTCTTCCCGAATTTGAGAAGGGATTCCAGGTGGCCAGCACGTTGAACCAGGTGAAGAATAAAGGTACGGCAATCAATAGAACTATGGAAATCCGAACCATGATACTGCTGCGAATCTGGCGAAAGTCGTCACGAATGATAAAAAGTATTTCGTTCATCGTGTCTCCTCGCTACTTGCCGAGGCATCGGTTGCACTCTCCGACTTCTCTACGCTTTGATCCGCCGCCTCTGCCGGTGCATCTGTCGGCACAGACGCTCTTAAGTGGCGACGTTCCCCGCGACCCCAATTTGTCCCGCCGCTAAGTCCTTTTGACCGACCCGTAGATTTGCTTGCGCTTACTTGCCGCTGGCGAGCCAGGGACTCGAACAGTTCATCTTGCGTCAAATGTGACAGCCTCTCGGCTCGTTCTAGGGAGTTTTTCAGCACGGCTATGCCAACTAACGTTCCGATAATGGCCACTCCCCATATCGCAAGTATCCCCAGGAGTACGGACTTACTGGCGGAGGTTAGCCAGGAAATCATCCCCAGCACTACCAGTCCTATAATCCCCACAATACTCAACCCATTAATCAAAGCGGGATAACGAGCGTTGAACTCTTCTTGCCGAAGCTTAATCCGGCTGGAAAATTCTCTCCGGTTTGCCAGAAGCGCAATAATGTTACTCAAACGGTAACCGCGACTTTGCAGCTGAACGTCTTCATTCACTACCAGTTCAGTGCGAGCCAAATCGTCGTAGAACAGCTGGGTGAAGTAACCGAAACGACGCCTGCCCAAAAACCCCAGCAGGAACATCGTGAGACTCATTAATATTAGAACCGCCATCACATGCCAGTAACGCCCCTGATAGAAGCCGCCGATAGTTTCTCGGATCGCATCGATACCGTAAGAAAATGGGAGTATCGGGGAAAGCTGGCGGAAGAATCTGGGCATGAGCTCAATCGGATAAATACCCGAGGCACCGGGAATCTGCAAAACTACCAGCAAGATCGCCAGGGCTCGCCCCACGTGACTGAATGCAGCTGCCAAAGCATAGATAATTGCTAAATAACACGGCCCGATCAGCATGGAGGTAGCAATGAAAGCGGGAGCGTTGGCGGCTTTTACTCCCAGCAGTAAACTGCCCACGCTGACAATCAGCCCCTGCCCGATAGACAGCGCACCGGATAGCATAAATCGTCCCAGATAAGCCGAGCGTAAACTCAACCAGTCAAAGCCTTCTTTATCGACTTCTACGCGGAAAATAATGACCAGGATAAGTGCACCAATCCACATAGAGAGATTGATGAACATAGCTGCCATTCCCGAACCATAAGAGTTGATGGGAAACAGGGTCTTTTGGTCGAATTTGACTGGCGCGGTCAGGTAGCGCCCGATATTAGTCGGATCCAAGCCAATAACTGTTTTCAAAGTGCCTGTCCGTAGTGCGGTGGCCAGAGTCGCCACATCGGTTTGCGCCCCGCGAGCCGTA
>NZ_CABTZZ010000065.1 GCF_902489465.1 uncultured Varibaculum sp.
ATCGCTATTTTAAACAACTGAGAGAACGGCTGGATATTATTTGATGGTTCCTCTTCTTTTCTCCCTAATTTTATCTGTTTTGCAGGGTGTAATAGGCTTCTGAAGTGAATAACTAACGGCTTTTTTATTTGGTAAAAAAAATGAAAGGGGGGGGGTTCCCCTGAGAGGGGGCTCAACGGGGTCCCCGGAGTGGTTTTACCGAGCCAGGCTCGGACTTGCGGGTACGGCTTCAGGCATGCGCGGACTATTTCGCAAGGTCGTTACCGAACCAGGCTAACCAGCGGGAAGGGGCTGCACGGGGCAGGAGGCCGCCACCGAAGCCATTGCGCGCTTTTCTGCCGGGGTGACCCATAAATGCCACTTATTTTTTACCGCCACCTGTAAAGCAACATATTGGCATTGAAACCCCTTATTTGGGGGCAGCCAACTGGCAGCGTCCTTATCTTTCTTATCTTGATTTGCTGTTCCCTCGACTGCCAGCAGATTCAATGGATCGTTGGCGAACTGTTCACGAGCCTTAGAGTCCCACCTACTGGCTCCGGTTTTCCACGCATTGGACAGGGCTACTACGTGATCTATTTGCACCTGGTTGGAGCTTTGGGCCCCTTTGTGAAACTGCTGGTAGCGGCCAGTGTAAGGTTCGGTAAACTCTCCGCTAACCACTACACACTCACGGGTTCCCGGCTTGGTGTGTACCTGTGAAAGGTCACGCTTTAAAATATCGTTTCGGGTATCACAACCATTGCGATCAACATCTGCCCAGCGAACCCCGAATTGGGAACGCTGATAGGGGGAGGCGCTTTCCCACTTGCCCTCAGGTAAGGAGGCAACTGCCTTGACTAAATCGGTTTGCACCGATTCGGAGAGGATTTGATCCGCGCTTTTTCCCCAATCTGGAAGCGTTAGTTTGGGAGCTCCCTTGGTGGAGAGTCCCGCTAAATCAGGGCCTAGACCAGGGATGAAAGCCCAGGCTAGCAAGGCAAGAATAAAGGTGGCGATGATGCGGTTTCCCCAAGAACCCTTGCTTGGCTGCCACCAGCGTCTGCCTCTCCTGCTATACCCCATATAGCTATTGTGCTCATTTCGCGGCAGCTTTCCTATTTATCCTTACCGCTGCCGGAAGTATTGGCTTTCTTCTCCCACGGTGCACAATAGAAGCATGTTCACGCTTTCCCAGGCAGGTTCCCTCGCCCCTGAGCTTCCGGCGACTAGTATATTGCCGGAGCTGAAAGGCGCCCTCGAAACCGTAGGAAAAGCAATTGTTACGGCAGCACCGGGATCAGGGAAAACTACTTTGGTTCCTCCTTTTTGCTGGGCTCTTGAGGACGCGCGGGCAAAAACTAGCGCCGAGGCAGCGGGGGTAATAGTGACCGAACCGCGCCGGGTTGCTGCGCGAGCGGCGGCCAGTTACCTGCAGACATTGCTGCCCAAAAATGAAAATAGATTAGCAGATAAAGTGGCATTTTCAGTCCGAGGAGAATCTACTCGCAGCCGCGATACCCGCTTAGACTTTGCGACTGCCGGCCTGTTTTTACGTCGTCTGTTGGCCGATCCAGAAGTTTCTGGTATTGGCACGGTAATCATCGATGAAGTACACGAACGGTCTTTAGAGACTGATGTGTTATTAGCTCTGCTCTGCGAAGTACGGCAGCTGCGTCCAGAGCTGCGGATAGTGGTGATGTCGGCAACTTTAGATAGCGAGCTTTTCCGGAAGGTTTTAGGCGAGGATACCCCGGTGCTTCAAGCGGAAGGTAAACTATTTCCTCTGCAAGAAGTATTCGCGCCCCCACCGGTGCAGGTACGGCGTATCAGCGAGCGGGGAACATCCTGGCAGTTTCGGGATTACTTGGCTGACCTGGCGTTAAGTCACCGTATTCAAGGTGATACTTTATTGTTTGCGCCCGCAATCGCGGATGTAGAGGCGATTGCCGCTACTTTGCGTTCGCGTGCCAGTCACCCGGAGCGAATCATGACCCTGCATGGGCAGTTATCTTCCCGACAGCAGGCAAAGGTGCTTTCTGAGGGCGCCTCTGCTGCTAGCGAGGACGCCCTAGAGCCGGGGGAGGGGCGGATTATTGTGGCCACCTCGGTGGCAGAATCGGCGCTTACTGTTCCCGGGGTTCGCCAAGTGATTGACAGCGGATTGTCGCGGGTTCCCAGCCGTAGCTTTCGCGGAAATGCCGCCGGACTAAGTACCTTGAGTTGCTCACGAGCCGCGGTAGCTCAACGCGCAGGCCGCGCCGCACGCCTGGGAGCTGGATATGTAATTCGTGCCTATGACCAGCAAACTTATGCTCGCATGGAAGCCGACACTCAGCCGGAAATCTTGCGCAGTGATTTGACGCAGACCTATTTACAGCTGGCAGATTGGGGGCAAACTGACCTGGAACTTCTGGCGCTGCCGACCACCCCTCCGCCTGCTGCCTGGCAGCAGGCGGAGAAGGATTTGCAGGCTCTCGGCGCTTTAGATGTAGACTGCCGGATTACTGTTTTCGGGCGCCAGCTGGTGCAAATTCCCGCTCACCCGCGCCTGGCACGTGCCCTGATTTTGGGGGCACGTCTGGTAGGTGAGCGCCGCGCCGCCCAAGTGGTCGCGGCTTTACAGGCAGATCTGCGCAGTCCAGACGGTGATTTGTGGGCAGCGATTCAGCGTGCGGAACGTCAAGGAGATAAAACCTACCGCACTGAGCGCAGCCGTTTTGAAGCATTGGCGCGGCGCCATCAAAGTATTGATATTGGTAGCGAGGGTTTCGGGTCTTCGTTGTCAGCTCGGGGCGGGCAGGTAGGGCAAGGCAACGCGAATAGGCAAACTCCAAGTTCACCAGCTAAATTGCAAAAAATTGCGGGTGATTTAAGCGTTGGAGTAGTGGTCGCGATGGCTTTCCCTGAGCAAATAGGCCGGTTAACCAACAAAACCGGAGGGTATCAACTGTCTGGTTCGGGAGCGGCTCACCTAGACAATGACAGTTCTTTATCCACCAGTAAGTGGCTGGCGATTGCAGAAATTGGGTTGCGTAAAGGCGGTGATGACCTGATTCGCCTAGCTGCGCCCCTCACCGAGGAACTGGCTTTAGAACTGGGGAAACATTTAGTGCAAGAGAAACTCATTGAAGAATTTCGGGACGGGGAAATCTGCGCATGGAAAGAAAGATTATTAGGAGAAATCTCTCTGCAGCGCCAGAAAGCGGAAATCCGGGAACCTGAGCGCGTCCTCGAAGCCGAGTATCAGCGGGTGGGGCTAGATTTTCTATCTTGGAATCCTAAAGCCAGTAGCTTACGTGCCCGCCTGCGCTGGGCGGCGCACTATTTGCCTGCTATCCCGGCAGTTGGTGACCAGGATTTACACGACAATCCCCGCTTCTGGCAGGTATTGATAAGTTATTTTGCAAATGGAAAAAATACCGCGAATGCCCCGGTAGCTGCCTGGCTGGACGGTCTGCTGGACTACGAATCACGGCGCAGTTTGGAGCGGGAAGCTCCTAGCGAGTTTTTGGTTCCTTCCGGCCGGCGCGTCGCTATCACGTATCCAGATGAGGTAACTAGCGGCCTTCCCCGGGTGCAAGCAAAACTACAAGAGTTCTTTGGCCTGCAATCCACGCCGAAAATCCTGGGCGGAAAGGTGAATCTGGCGATAGAGATGCTATCGCCAGCAGGACGTCCGGCGGCGTTAGTGACCGACTTGGATCATTTCTGGGATGAAGTGTATCCGCAGGTACGAGCAGAAATGCGTGGTAGGTATCGCAAGCATCCTTGGCCGGAAGACCCCCGCGCCGCTATCGCGACTGCCGCCACCAACCGCCAACTCCGTTCCCGTTATAGGGGCGGGGGCTAGATTTTTCCTCCTGCCCAA
>NZ_CABTZZ010000066.1 GCF_902489465.1 uncultured Varibaculum sp.
CAACTAGCGTGCAGGGGCGGATTTATGCCGTAGGGTAGGCTGCGGGCGTTAAATCCGTGAAAATGCCAGAGCATTTTCCGGATTTCGGGGCGCGAGGCAAAATCCGCCCCTGTGCGCGGACGAATGCGGGAGGAAAAACCCAGGCTCCACGCGGTAACTACAAGAAAAACCTCGCCCCCGCGCTTAACCCGGAGCGCTTTTACCGCCCGCAACCAGTCATTCGCGGGAAAGATTAGCGGGAGACTTGGGCTCCGGTAGTGCCGGTGGGTAGATCTATTTGCACGATATCGCCAGGACGAAGGGCGCTGCCGCGCCGGGTTTCTACCTCACCATTGACCGTAACTTCACCGGCTTGGATGAGCATGCGAGCCTCGGCACCGTCCTCAACCAGGTTCGCCAGCTTTAGGAACTGTCCTAGCTTTATGGTACCTTGCACTGGAATCGTCGGTAAAGACACGCTGTTATTATCTGCCACGCGATAAATGATACTAAACTGTTAGCAGTATGGCTTTATTGACGCACGTTGGAGGAGCTAGATGAGCAACCCCGAACCGCACGGATTCCCGCAAGGAGACCAGCAAAGCGGAGCAAACTGGCCTTTTCTAAGATCTGAGCAGGCACAACCGGTCGGCCAGCCGGTTGGATCCCAGCCGCAACCGGCTTTCCCTGCTCCTAGTGCACCCAAGGCGCAAGAGGTTCCTCAATATAGTCAGCAGTTCCCGCAAGCGGCATCACCGGTGCAGCCTGTGCAGGGGCAAATAGCTCCGCTTTCTGAAGAGGCAACGGTTCCGCAGACTACCAGTGAGAATCCGCTTCCCGCCTCCGTGAATGAGGACGCCGTACCGGCTAAAACCGTTACGGAAAACGTAAGTGCGAAAAATGATTCCCGGGTCTCCGCGGCGGAGATTCAGCAATCTTTGCGCCAGCAGGCCTTGACACCGTGGTGGTTGGATGCCTTGATGGCCTTGTCTTTGGCCGGAGTTATGGTTTTCAACGGTTTCGGAATGTCGATGTGGCTGCGGATCGGTTCGCTGATTGCGATGGTGATCGCCCTGATTTTGGTGACTTGGTATCAGGGGGACGCCCAAGAAAAGTCGAACGCCTTCCTTACCAGCACCCTGCTGGGGGCGGTTTGTGGCTTCTTAGCTGGGCTGATCGTGGTAGCGGCCTCCCTATATCTGGTGTCCCCGATTCCTGCCTGGTATCCCTGGGTGCTGTGGCTGGTAAGTGGGGTACTCCTGTACTTGACCTATCGCGGTTTCCGGGATTGGATAATGCGGAACTTACAGAAGAAGCACCAGAAGTAATTTCACTATATAAGTCAATAGGTTCTATTTACTGGACTAGTCTGCGATCTGTCGCCGTCAACCAACTAACATATCCCCATGCTGTCAATTACTGATTTCCGCACTACCATGCCTACCGGGATGGAACTGCGGCAGGCGCTACCTCGCGCCCAAATGAATATTGAGGATGCGGCAGAAAAGATTCGTCCCGTTATGCAGGCCGTGAAAAAGCGCGGCGCCGCTGCCCTGAGGGATCTTTCTGAGCAGTTCGATGGGGTTAGACCAAAGAATCTGCGCGTACCAGCAGAAGAACTCTCCCAAGCGTTAGAGCAGCTAGATCCTGCCGTACGTGAAGCGATGGATATTTCTATCGCCCACAATCGCGCCGGACATCGCGCTCAGGTTCCCAGTGAGCGAGTAACCGAGATAATGCCCGGCGGGATTGTTAGGCAGCGTTGGATCCCAGTTGAGCGGGTAGGTCTTTATGTTCCTGGCGGGTTAGCCGTCTATCCGTCCTCGGTAATCATGAATGTGGTTACCGCCCAGGAAGCCGGAGTGAGCCAGATAGCAGTAGCTTCCCCGCCGCAAACTCGTTTCGGGGGCAAAGTACATCCCACTATTTTGGCTGCCTGCCAGCTGCTCGGGGTTAAAGAGGTTTACGCGGTTGGCGGGGCGCAAGCGATCGCTATGTTTGCCTATGGGGCTAGTGGGGAAGAGGGTGTAGATCCCGATCCGCTTTGCCAGCCAGTAGATGTGATTACCGGGCCGGGGAATATTTTTGTGGCGGCGGCGAAACGACTAGTGCGCGCAGTTTGCGGAATAGATGCCGAAGCCGGCCCCACAGAAATCGGGATTATCGCAGATAAGAGCGCAAATCCCACCCTGGTGGCCGCAGATATGATTTCGCAGGCCGAGCACGACCCCAATGCGGCCTCGGTACTTTTTACCGACTCTCCCCAGCTGGCTAGTGCCGTAGAAAAAGAGATTGTTCCGGCAGCGCAGCGGACTAAACATTCGCAGCGAGTTTGCCAAGCTCTAAGTGGGCCCCAATCGGGAATCGTGCTGGTAGCCGACATCGATAGCGCGATTGCGGCCGTCAACGCCTATGCGCCTGAACATCTAGAGATTCATACCGTAGAAGCAAAGATAGTAGCCGAAAAGATTTGTAATGCTGGCGCGATTTTTGTCGGTCCGCACACCCCGGTTCCCCTCGGAGACTACCTGGCGGGATCCAATCACGTACTCCCCACAGGAGGTACTGCCCGTTATGAGGGTGGGTTGTCAGTAATGGCGTATCTCAAACCGGTGCAACAAATTGAATATCAGCGCACCGCGCTAGAGACTATGGCGCGTCCCTTAACTGCCTTTGCGAACGCCGAAGATCTTCCGGCACACGAAGAAGCTGTTAACTGCCGATTTAG